>CAIKUK010000013.1 GCA_903830625.1 Candidatus Yanofskyibacteriota bacterium | reverse complement strand
CTTCTTCCAGATCGTTGATTGAGCTTTTGATTATTTATTAACCTATAGTAAATTGAGTACACAGATCAAACAAAAATTGTCGCCACGTGGGAGGACTGAAAATGTTTCGCTGGGGTCATGCTCTATTGGGGCGAAGGAGAAAAATCTCCCAAAATGAGTCGTCTAAAATTGGCAAATACCGATCCTTCGATGATAAGAATATTCTACCTTTTCTTAAAAAATGTAATCAAAGTCCCAAAGGATAAAATATTAATTTGGCTATTATTGTATCCGGATCTCGTGGACGATATGCAAAAAAGATTCTGGAGTCGAGCTACAGAAATTCCTCTTTCCCAATTCAAAGGTTCCATCTATATCAAAGGCCGACACCCTACTAAACGGCTATCATATGGCGTCTGTAATATATACGTTTGCAGTCGAGAATTTAAAGAGAAGATGATGATCTGGTTAGATTTATATCAAAAAATGTTAGCCCAATAAAGAGTTGATTAAAATCACTTTTTGAGATAATATACGAGATATAAATTTGCGGGTAAAGTATATCGGTTTTACATTTCCTTGCCAAGGAAAAAAGAGGGGTTCGACTCCCCTTACCCGCTCAGTGTTACTAAACTTTTTTTCTAAAATTACACAAAGAGACGCTCTGACAAAAAAGATTGCCGAGCGAGGTTCTGATGTTTATTTATATATGCTGTTCCCGATTGCGGTCGCTTTTTTAATTACTTTCGGCGGTTCACGGTTAATCAGTCGCATCAATCCTAATTTCTATATCCAAATTGTTGAAGGCATCCATATTCATCATTTTGCCTACGGTATTATCGTTCTAGCCGTTTCTGGTTATCTGGCTCTTGTGAGCATTAAGCCCAGAGACAAATATCTCATTGCCCTTTTTCATGGCCTCGGTTTGGGACTGGCTTTTGACGAATTCGGGATGTGGCTCTGGTTAACCGATGATAATGCCGCCCGCTGGAGCTACGACGGCATGCTTGTTTTGATAGCTTTTTTCATACTTATGATATCGGCGGAATCGGGCGCCCGGGTCTGGAACCATCATTTTGGCAAAAAGAAACCTCAATAAAAGGTCTAAAATAGGCCTATTTTAAGCCTTTTTAGGCTATTGACTTTTTAAACCCATTCTGCTATAATGTATACATAACCTAGAGGAGTAACGTAGTACGACACATGGCTTAGTAGGCCGTTTTTTATTGCCTAAAAAGCCCTTACTACCTAGTCCTTCACGGCTATGTATATTATGAAACAAAGCCTCGGTATCGTTCTTTTGGCCATCTTCAGTCTCGCTTCTGTCGGCCAAGCAAACGCCTCGTTCTTCGACAATTCTTCTACTTGGTCATATGATTCCCTTTATAAGAATATCCAGGGTATCTCGATCTCGGCGAACGATTCGGCTATTCAGTCTGGTGCCGTCACTTCTGTGACCAATCCGTCTGATAGCAAGACTAAGACTAAGACTGCAGTGAAGACCTATACAGTCAGCGCTTCAGCCTATTCTTCGTCAGTGGACGAAACAGACAGTACTCCGTTCATTACTGCTGCCGGTACGTATACCCGCGATGGTATCGTGGCCGCCAACTTCTTGCCTATGGGTACGGCGATTAAAATCCCGGCCATCTATGGAAACAAGATTTTCGTTGTTGAAGACCGTATGAACAGTCGTTACAACCTTAACGTCGACGTCTGGTTTCCTTCCAAGGAACTGGCCAAACAGTTCGGCCGCAAGACAATCAAAATCGAAATTGTCTCGTAAGCCAAACACAAAACCGCCCCGAATTTCGGGGCGGTTTTGTGTTTGATAAATACCTAAAATTCTGGTAAAATATGTAAAGACATTGCGCCCGTAGCTCAACGGATAGAGCAGCAGCCTTCGAAGCTGTTGGTGAGGGTTCGATTCCCCCCGGGCGCACAGCAGTGCACACGAGTAAGCCAAATTTTTGGCTTACGTGGGGAATCGAATGCCGGAGCGATGTGATTTTCGCAAAGGGCGAAAATCACCGCGAGGCGGGCCTGCGACCGAACAGTCGGAAGACTGTGAGAGTTGTAGGCGATTTTACGGGCGCACCACTAATTAGTTTTCATACTCCCGACGGCTTGCGAGATGTTATCAAAACCGTCTTGTTTGAGAAGTTTTATTAGCCCGAGATTTATCTCCGCAATTAATTGCGGACCCTCAAAAATCATGCCCGTAATCAGCTGGATCAGCGACGCTCCGAGTTTGATTTTTTTGTAAGCGTCTTCGGCGCTGAATACTCCCCCGCAACCGATGATGGTCAGCCGGCCGCCATAAGTTTTATAAGCCAGGGAGATTAGTTCGTTGGATCTTTTTTCGGCTGGTTTCCCACTAAAGCTCCCTCTCGGGAAAAGCTCGGCTTCTGAAGGGTGGAGAGCCGGGTCTTTTTTATTCTTATGTAGATTACTAAAGATAGCTCCCTGAACCGGATGTCTGGCAATAACTTCAAGCATCCCAAGCGCTTCCTCATCGGATTTATCTATCGGCATCTTGACGAATAACGGTTTACTTAATTTGTCTTTTGTCACGGCTATTAAAAGTTCTTCCAGGTGTTCTGGTGAATAGAAGTCAACACCAACCCGTAAATTTGGACAGCTGATATTCATTTCGTAATAACTGAATGGCACCGTAGAATTTTTAGCCACTTCAAATGTTTCAATAATGTCTTTGAGGGCATCCTCTTGGTTGGCCAGAGACGGAGTGTTAGTAACACCAATACTTAATCCGATTGGGATGGCAAAATGCTTTCCCTCAAGTTTGTTCAATGTTTTTCTAATACCCAGATTTTTAAATCCTTTATTAACCAGGAGCGAGCGCGATTTGATAAGCCGGCCTAATCTCGGTTTGGGATTGCCTCCATAAGACTGATTGGTGATGGTCCCAATAGTGCTGAATCCAAAACCCACTGCCGGCAAAACTTGGGTCAGTTTGGCTTCATAATCAAAGCCGGCGGCCAGACCGATCGGATTTTCAAATCTAATTCCCCCGATAGTTTGAGTAAGCATGGGGTCGTCCGTTAAACTAACTTTTTTCATCAACCAAGTGACGGGCTTAATATAGCCGATAAATTCTCCCAGCGAGGTAATGCTATTATGGACGCTCTCCGGGTCAAAAAGAAAAAAGAGGGGCTTGGCCGCCTGATGGTATAAGTAACGACTAATTTTTAACACAAATTCTCTCATGAATTATTTTTAGTCTAGCATACTCTTTGGCCGCAAAAAATGCCAGACGATGAACCAATGAGACCTAGAATTATCCCGCCTATTCTGATAATATGGTCCTTATTGCGCCCGTAGCTCAGTTGGTAGAGCAGATCCCTCTTAAGGATACGGTCGAAGGTTCGAGTCCTTCCGGGCGCACACTTCGACTTACTCAGTGTAAACCATATGGCTTATGCCTCTCGAGCAGGAGAAAAATTAGAGCATGCCCTCAAAGAATTTAAAGCCGACGTGACCAATCTCATCTGCGCGGATTTTGGTTCCAGCACCGGCGGTTTTGTAGATTGCCTCTTGCAATTCGGCGCCCAGAAAGTTTATGCCGTGGAAACCGGTTATGGCACGCTGGATTGGAAACTGCGCAATGATTCTCGGGTGGTAGTGATGGAAAGAGAAAACGCCATGCATATCGTCCTGCCCGAGAAAGTAGATTTTATCACTATTGATACCAGTTGGACCAAATTGGAAAAGGTTGTGCCCAACGCGCTTCTGAATTTAAAACCGGAGGGACGAATTATTACCCTGGTGAAACCCCATTATGAAGCCGGCCAGCCGAGATTAATCAAAGGCAAACTGCCTGAAGAATCTATTCCTGAAGTTTTAGATGAAGTCAAAACCAAGCTGGCAGAACTTGGTTTAGAAATACTCGGCGAGACTGAATCCCCCATTCTGGGCGAGAAAGGCAAAAACAAAGAGTTTCTTTTTTATCTCCGTCATTTATTGTAGTATTGTGCCAAATTTTGGTTGTGCTATCATATTTCTATGCAACAACTCGACCCTAAAGCAGTTTGGTTATTCTTTTTAAGCTCCGTCATCGCATGGATTGCCACAATCTTTTTAATAGGGTTCTGGATGATACCGATTTTTTTGGGACAAGCTTTTAGCGACGCCGACTTAAGCTTAAATTGGGTATGGTGGTCATGGCTAATTTTAATAATAGCGATCGTGTTGTCTTATTTTTGGGCAAGACTATCTTATCACTTCTACCGCTACGAGCTTTCTGAACTTGGTTTTCGCAAAGAATCCGGAGTTATTCTTAAAAGTTATGTAACTATTCCGTATGACCATATACAAAATGTCGATATTTATCGGGGTATCCTAGCTCGCATTCTCGGCCTTTCCGATCTTCAGATACAAACAGCCGGCGCCAGTGCCGTTATGGGACGATACGGAGCTCGAGGTATGGGCGCGGAAGGAAGACTCCCTGGCCTTTCTCACGAAATGGCAGAACAGCTTCGCGATGAGTTGATCAGAAGAGCTCACACATCAAGAAATCAAGGCCTCTAACAAGAAATTATAAAATGGCCCCTCGGCCGTTTTATAATTTTGGCGCATATCGTTTTTCTAAGTCGCTGATTATCTTTGGAAGTATTTTTATTAGATAATTAATGTCTTTTTTTGTTGTTTCCCGACCGAGAGAAAAACGGAGCGCCCCATTAATGTGAGAGTTGGGTACACCAATGGCTTTCAGAACATGGGACGGCTCAACGGCATGGGAGGTGCAAGCCGAACCTGAACCAGCCGAAATCCCATATTTATCTAATTCCAGAAGCAGATTTTCACTCTCAAGTTCCAGAACACAGATACTGATGTTATTAGCTAATCTGTTATCACCTCTCGGGCCATTTAAAATTACACCTGAAATTTGTTCGAGTTTTTTGATAGTGTAGTCGCGAAGTTTTATCATGTTCATTGTTCCCTGTTCATTGATCAATGATACGGCTTTGGCTAGACCAACAATGGCCGGCATGTTCTCTGTCCCCGCTCGTAAACCTTTTTCTTGCGAACCGCCGAAAATGAGTGATTTCAGTTTGATGCCGCGACGAATATAAAGCACACCGATTCCGCGTGGGCCATATATTTTAGAACCGTTAAAAGTAACAAGGTCGGCGCCCAAGTGCTGAACGTTCATGTCCAGAAACCCGGCCGCCTGACAAGCATCGACATGAAAAACAATGAACGTGCGATGAGTGGTATTATAATCAGAAATTATTTTAGCAATCTTTCTAATCGGTTCAATCGTGCCGATTTCGTTATTGGCGTACATGACAGAGACCAATGAACAGTGAACAGTAAGCATTTTTTGAAAAACATCTAAATCAACCAGACCTTCTTTATTGACTGGTATATATTTTATTTTGATGCCCTTGATACGTTTGAGAGGTTCTAGAACCGAGGGATGTTCAATGGGCGTCACCGAAACAATCCCCTTCTTGCCATCGCCGAGTGTGCCAACCAGAGCTAGATTATTAGCCTCGGAACCGGAAGAAGTAAAAACTATCTCTTCGGGCCGAGCGCCCAAGAATCGAGCAATGGTTTTTCGGGATGATTCCATGTTTTCGCGCGCCAAACGGCCCGCATTATTAAACGAGGATGGATTGCCGTATTTTTCATAGGCCAAATTCGTGGCCTTTAAAACTCGAGGGTCAATCGGCGTAGCCGCAGCATTGTCTAGGTAGTAGAATTTTCGATGGCCTTTATACTTCTGCATAAGGCGAAATACTACTCGAAAATTCACTACCTGGCAAGCTAAATAAATAGGGCCTGCCCGGTAGTGAAGTTCGACTATTTCTGTCAGCGCCAGCTGGTCGAACTTCTACTACTGGGCCAAAAAAACAGAGCCAACAATCCCCCCATAATCCCGATGTCCCGGACGAGAATTTCATTGAAACCGTAGAATAGCGAAATGGTAACCAAAAGAATAATGGCAACCAGGGCGAAAAAATCGACAAACATATTGCTGACCAAACTAATACCGACTAAAAGCTCCACCACACCAAGACTATACATGAGCGAACTGGCTGAGATATGAAATACGGCACCCAAACTTACAAAGGAACTAGGCATCCAGGTATTGAGCCAATAGGCCGGATGAAAGAATTTATCTATTCCAAACCACAAGAACACGGCGGCTAGAGAAAGACGTAAAACAAGATGAGAGATTCGAAGAGATTGCCACATGCTTCATTCTAACCCCAGAATAGGTTTGACTACAAGGCGGTCACGCCCGCCCGACCCCAGCCCGACCGAGTCATTCTGGCGGGGAGTCATTCGGGCAGGCAATTCTTCTCTAGAAGCTGAAAGGTCTTCTCGTTTAAAAGACGGGATTGGATTGAAGTCCGCATTCTTTCTAAATCGAGATTGGGAGTAGCTCCTCCATCTCTTAGCATCGCCGACTGAATGAGTGATTCTAAAGCTTGGTCGGTTTCTTCACGCGTGATTTCTATTTTGTTATCGCGAGCAATAGCATGCAAAACCAGGGCCATCTTTACTTGACGCTCTGCTTCCGGCCGCCATTCTTTTTTGAGATCTTCTTGGGTCTTGTCGATTTTGGCCAGATACAAACTTAATTCCATGTCGTGTTGATGCAGGTCATGGTCAAAATTTTGCATCATGGCCGTCAGCTGTTCGTCCACCATGGCCAGTGAAGGCTTGCATTCCGCCTTGTCAATCAGGGCATTCATGATTTCCAACCGCAGACGCTGGTTTTCTTTTTCTTTCTTTTCTTCGGTCAATCCATCCCGGATATTCAGCATCAGTTGGTCCAGGTTTTCAAACTTGCCCAGTGTCTTGGCAAAATCATCGGTCAGTTCGGGCAAGGTCACTTTTTTGACATCTTTCACGGTCACGACAAAATCAAGCTTCTTGCCAGCCACGGTTTTGTTGGCAAAATCTTTAGGCGCCGTCAGGGAAAATTCCTTGCAGTCGTCTTTTTTCAGACCGATAAGCTGGTCCTCAAAACCGGGGATAAAATTCTCTTTGCCGATAACCACCGGATGGTTGACGCTTTCTCCGCCTTCGATAAGAGCGCCATTTTCTTTGACTTCAAAATCAACTTCAAGCTTATCGCCTTTTACCGCCGGCTCCGCAGTATCGGTTAAGACGGCGCGGGAAGCTTTGATGGTTTCCAAGGCTTCATCGACTTCTTTGGTTTCAACAACCACCTCGTGGCGACCAACCTTAATGCTGGCCAAATCAGGCAGTTTTACTTCCGGAAAGATTTGGAGCTTAACCGTGTAAACCAGTTTGTCGGGCGTGTTTTCTTTGACCGCCAAATCGGTGGCTTCAATGACATCCAGTTTTTGTTCAGCAATAATTTTGTCTAAACTTCTTTGAACCGCAGTCTGGAGAGCCGATTCAAGCACTTGAGCTTCGCCGACATGCTGGCGGACTTTTTCCCGGGGCGCTTTGCCAGGACGGAAACCGTCGATGTTTACTTCTTGAATTAAAGCGTCTTCCGTTAATTTAACGTACTCGGCCAGTTCCTCTCGGCCGAGCTCAATGGCTAACTCAAGATGATCAGTGTCTATTTTTTTATTCGTTGAGGTCATGGCTGGTCTGATTTAGGGAGTAATCGGCTCGACTTCTTCGGCCTTGGCTTCGTCTTTAATTTCGAGGTCGTCTTCCGCGACTTCGTCAAAAACAACGGCTTCTTTCGGTGAGCGGACATCTATTTTCCAACCGCTTAATTTGGCCGCCAGACGGACGTTCTGGCCTTTCTTGCCGATAGCCAAAGAGAATTGGTCGTCGGAAACTTCCACCAGCGCGTGCTTGCGTTCTTCGTCCACGATTTTCACTTGGAGAACTTTGGCCGGCGAGAAGGAATTAGCAATAAATTCAGTCGATTTATCGCTCCAAAGAATAATGTCTATTTTTTCGCCGGAGATTTCATTGATAACCGTCTGGACGCGGACGCCTTTTTGACCAACCAGTGAACCAATCGGGTCAATGTTTTCTTCGGTGGAAGCGACAGCAATCTTAGTGCGCGAACCCGCTTCCCTAGCGATGGCTTTGACTTCCACGCTGCCACTGTCTATTTCCGGCACTTCCGAACGGAAAAGACCAACTACAAGTTTCGGATTGGAGCGGGATAAAATCACGACCGGGCCGCGCGAGGTTTCTTCCACTTTGGTAATGACAAATCGATAGCGCTGGCCAAGGCGATAATTATCGGTGAACATTTGTTCGGCCGGCGGAACAAGGCCATTGGTCTTGCCCAGGTCGACAAAGACCAGCGCGCCTTCACGGCGCTGAACGACACCCGAAATAATTTCGCCTTCCCGGCCCTTGAATTCATTGAAGATGGCGCCACGCTCGGCTTCGCGCAAACGCTGGATGATAACTTGTTTGGCAGTTTGAGCGGCAATGCGGCCAAAGTCAGTTTTGGGTTCCAGTTTGGTCACCACTTCATCGCCCACTTTAGCTTTTTTGTTTTTCTTTTTCGCCTCTTCTAATAAAATGTGTTTCTGGGGATTGAATTTAATTTTAACTTCGCCGGTGGCCGGAGCCGGTTCTTCGCCGGGGCGTCGGCGGCGAGTGCCTTCCAAATCCTGGAAGTCCGGTTTCTCTTCCACAACTTTGACTGGCAAGGGACCAGTAATGTTGCCCTCTTCGTCCATACCTTCTACGACATAATGAACCTGGGTCATTTCTAAAGCTCCAGTTTCCTGGTCCATAGTGGCTTTGATGATTTGGCCCTTCTCGCCATACTCGCGTTTATAGGCGGCGGCAATGGCCGCTTCAATAGTTTCAAAAACACTCTCCGCCGAGATGCCTTTTTCTTCCGAAATCTGCTTCATGGCCGACGTGAACTCTTTCATGTCAAACATAGTTTAGGAAGCTAGGTGTTTAGGAAGCTAGGAGGGTTAGGCTAAAAACCTAATTTCCTAATTCCCTAAAGCCCTTCTTATAAAAACGGGCCCACTCCCGTGGACCTGTAACAACTGACCTCTCCATGATACCAAATGGTTATACACAAGTCAACCAGGGCGGAGCTTACCCGCCAAAATTTTTGGACTGGCCAAAGGCCATGCTGGAAGCATGTCCAAAAACTTGGGCGGGCTTATCCACAAAAAATCATTTACAAACACCTCTCGTTCGTTAGATTGGGGCAACGAGTGATATAATTGTTGATAAGATACTCATGGCTAACCCACCGACACCGCAATCAAAACGAGAAGAAGAGTTGGAGAAAAAACTGGGGCAAATCAGCGCTCACGGAAGCAAAGATTCTTTTCAAGCGGCCGCCCAGAAACTAGGCATCCCCTTTTCCGACCTCGCTTCGGCGCCGATTGATACCGGCGCCCTGGGTTTGGTATCTGAAACCGAGGCTCGAACCGGCAATTTCGCCATCATCCTTAAAACCGGAGTGGCTTTGACGGTCGCCACCACCGAGCCGGCCAAAGTGGAAGAATTGGAAGCCATTAAAGCCCTTAAAGCTCGCGGATTCACGATCCAGATCATTATGACCACCCCGGCTGGCCTCGCCCACGCCTGGCAGAGATACGTCAACCTCAAGCACGTGGATACATTTGAGGTCGGCTCCATAGATATTAAAGAAGAAGACTTGGCTGAACTGCAAAGCAAGATTGGTTCCATTAAAGATCTCCAGCAACAGGTGGCCAGTGTTTCGGTCACTAAACTTTTAGAAATCCTCTTAGCTGGCGCTTTGAAGATAGGCGCTTCGGATATTCACTTTGAACCGACCCACGAAAATGCCCGTCTCCGCTATCGCATGGATGGCGTGCTGGAAGATGTGACCACCATCGAAAGCGACTCATATGAAAAGGTAGTCAACCGCATCAAAGTCCTTTCTCATCTCAAACTCAACATCAAGCGAGCGCCTCAAGACGGCCGATTCACCATTCGGGAAGGCGGCATTGATATTGAAGTCCGCGTTTCCATCCTGCCCAGCGAATTCGGCGAAACGATTGTGATGCGATTACTGGACCCGAGAAGCATCAAAGGCAAACTGGAAGATTTGGGTATGCGGCCTGATTTTCTGGAGATGATGAAAGAACAACTGGCTAAACCCACCGGCGCCATCCTCACGACCGGCCCGACCGGTTCCGGTAAAACCACCACCTTGTACGCTTTTGTTAATTACTTAAATTCATCGGAAGAAAAAATTATCACCATTGAAGACCCGATTGAATACCATATTACCGGCATTTCCCAAACCCAAGTTGACCCGTCCAAGGGCTACACTTTTGCCGACGGTCTGCGTTCTATCGTCCGCCAAGACCCCGATATTATTCTGGTCGGCGAAATCCGAGACAATGAAACCGCCGAGATTGCCTTGAATGCCGCCTTAACCGGCCACTTGGTGTTGTCCACCATTCACACCAACGACGCCGCTGGCGCTATCCCCCGATTGATTGATCTTAAAGTCCAGCCCCAGATTATTGCTCCGGCTATCCGCATGGCCATGGCCCAGCGTTTATTGCGAAAATTATGCGAAAAATGTCGAACCAAAAAACCACTAGCCGAAGGCCGGTTTGAAAAAATCAAAGCCGACCTTGATCCAATCAAGGATAAATTCCCGATTATAGCTGAAAAAATGCCCGCCCGACCGGATGCCCGCCCGACCGAGTCATTCGGGCAAGACTCCGGTCATTCGGGCGGGGAAGTTTTTGAACCCGTCGGCTGTGATAAGTGCAACAACACCGGCTACAAAGGACGCATCGGCGTTTATGAGGCTTTTCACGTCACGCCCGAGATGGAGAAACTGGTGATGTCTAATCCTTCTATGGCCGACGTCACGGCACTGGCAGTTAAACAAGGCATGATTACTATGAGACAGGATGCTTATTTGAAATTGCTTGATGGCGTGACGTCGTTTGATGAGATTGAGCGTATTTTGGGATAAAAAAGAAGGACAGCTGTAATCTGTAGGCAAATACCTATTTTCATAAAGAAAATAGGCCAGGATAAGTCAGAGGGTAGACACAGCCGAAGCCAAGTCACCCGTCACGATAAAACCCCGATTGGATCACAACGTTTAAGGAGGGATCCAATTGCCTACAGATTAAAGAGGTCCTTCTAAGACATATTTTAATTTAAATAATCATGGATGTCAAGCCTTCAATTACCACCCCCGCCGTCGTTCTGGATGACCAATTACTGGACCAGGCGCTTCGCCCGAAGACCTTTGATGAGTATATCGGTCAAGAGAAGATAAAAGCCAACCTCAAGGTCATGATTGGCGCGGCCAAGAAGCGTAATGAACCGATTGAGCACCTCCTTCTCCATGGCCCGTCCGGCCTCGGTAAAACCACTCTCGCCTATCTTATCGCCAAGGAACTCGGCACTTCCATCAAAATAACTTCCGGCACGGCTTTAGAGAAAGCCGGCGATGTCGGCTCTATCCTAACCGGTCTTCAGGATGGTGATGTTCTTTTTATTGATGAGGTTCACAGATTAAACAAAAGTGTCGAGGAGGTCATTTACCCAGCCATGGAGAACTTTAATCTTGATATCATCATCGGCAAGGGCAACAGCGCTAAAACCCTTCAAATCGAACTACCAAGATTCACTTTAATAGCTGCCACCACCAAGATTTCCCTGCTTTCAGCCCCCTTTCGTTCCAGATTCGGGGTCAGTTTCCGCTTGGATTTCTATAATGAAGCCGAAATATCAAAGATCATCGCCCGTTCCGCCCAATTGCTCGGCGTCCAAGCCGAACCCGAAGCCGTCAAAACCATCGCCGCCGCCTCCAGGTATACGCCGCGGGTAGCCAACCGATTACTGAAACGAGTCCGGGACTTTGCTCAAATGAAAGACACGGCCATGGTGACGCCCGTCCTGGCCAGAGAGTGCCTCAAGATGCTTGAGGTCGACGACAAGGGCCTGGAAGATACCGACCGGAAGATACTCTTAACCATCGCTGAAAAATTTGGTGGCGGGCCGGTTGGGCTTAAAACCATTGCAGCGGCGATTTCCGAAGAAGAAGCCACTATCGAAGATGTTTATGAACCTTATCTGATGCAATTGGGTCTTTTGGCCCGCACTTCCAAGGGGCGAGTTTTAACGCCGTTTGGCTACAAGCATATCAACCTCGCCCCGCCCAAAAATAATCAGGAATTAGGAATTTAGGAGTCTAGGGTTTTAGGTTTCTGGACTAACATCCTAGAGACCTAGTCCCCAGAATCCTTCCCCTGCATGAGTGGACACAATAAGTGGAGTTCTATCAAACACAAAAAAGGCATCACTGACCAGAAACGGGGCCAGATGTTTTCTAAGCTTTCAAAAAACATTACTCTGGCCGCCCGCAATGGCGCTGATTCAAAGACAAACTCCGTTCTGGCCAATGCCATTGAACAGGCCCGTGCCGAGAACATGCCGAAAGAGAATATCGACCGAGCCATCAAAAAGGTGTCCGATAAGTCGGCCCAGCTCCAGGAAGTGGTGGTGGAAGCGATTGGCCCTGGCGGAGTGGCTTTGCGCATCAAAGCCATCACCGATAATTCTAACCGCACGATTGGTGAGATTAAAAAGATATTGACCAACCATCATGTCAAAATGGTTAACCCAAGAAGTATTGACTGGATGTTCCACACACCTACCACCATTAGTCCTGAAGAACATGTCCGGCTCGACACTCTTTTTGAGGCTCTCGATAACCAAGACGATGTTGATGATGTCGTTTCCAATCTCGAAGACTCGCCTACTTTATGATTTCTCTCGGTATTGACCCGGGCACAACGCGCATCGGATTTGGTATTATTCAAAGCGAGAAGAATCGCCTCTCGTGTATTGCTTACGGTATCCTGTCTACGAGCGGTAAAGATAAACTCATTAATTTCCAAGAAGCTGAAAAACAGCTTTCGGCCCTGATTAAAAAATACCAGCCCGACGTGGCCGGCATTGAAAAACTGTTCTTTTTTAAAAACCAAAAGACAATCATGGCGGTCAGTGAGATGCGAGGCGTGATTATGCTGACCCTAGCCAAACATAACCTGCCCATCCACGAATTTACTCCGCTCCAAGTCAAACAAAACATCAGCGCTTATGGCCGAGCCGGCAAAGATCAGGTCCAACGAATGGTCAGGATGTTATTGAATGTAAAAGAACCAATTAAGCCCGATGACGCCGCCGACGCCTTAGCTATTGCAATTTGTTCTGCTCATACTACAATTAGCCAATAATAATTGTCTTGTTTACGAATGGCCGGCATTCTCTAAAGAAACTGGCCACCGCAAAGAAGATTTTTGAGTCGCTATGACTGACCAGTATTTGTTCGACGAGCTGGCCGAAGAGAAGAGATTAATTCCTGGAGACGATGATTTAGGTGATGACAAAAAACCAAGCGACCCAAACAACCCCGACGATGATAGTGAAGAGGACGACGAGGATGATGATTTAGACAAAGACGACTTGAGTGACGACAAGGAAGATGATGACGAAGAGGAAGAGGAAACACAACTCTAGATTAACCAAAAATATAAAATCGGCCTCCAAAAGGCCGATTTTATATTACTTAACTTTCGCGAATTTCCGAGGACCGACTTGAACAATATCCCCTTTTGAAAGTAGCTGGCCCCAATCGGTAACCACCATTGAGTTTATTTTTATAGCTTTCTGTTCAAGTAATCGTTTCGTTTCCGAGCGGGATTCGGCTAAATTATTATCGGCAATAAAATCAAGAATTGATTTTCCTTCTCCGGAAAACTCTTGAATATCTTCGGGTAATTCACCTTTGGAAAAAACTTTCTCGAATTCTTCCATCGCTTTATCGGCCTCTTTTTCTCCGTGGTACATCTTTGTTATTTCTCGCGCCAGTTCCTCTTTCCATTGTTTTGGCGGTTTTTTTGCAAGTGATGGATTTAATCTGTCTTGTCGCAACTTCTCGATTTCATTTTCCGAGACATCTGTCAGAAGAGTATAATATTTGACCATTAAATCATCAGGTGTGGACATTATTTTACCAAACATGTCCTCCGGCTCATCGGAAAGACCCACATAGTTGCCCAAACTTTTACTCATCTTATTAACACCATCAAGACCTTCAATCAAAGGCATGGTAATAATGTCCTGTTCGGACTGTCCATAACGCTTTTGGACCTTTCTTCCCATGAGCAGGTTAAATTTTTGATCTGTGCCACCAAGCTCCACGTCCGCTTTCACAGCCACAGAGTCATATCCTTGTAGAATCGGGTACATGATTTCCAGGACCCCGACATCTTGATCATTCTTGATTCGTTTTTGAAAATCATCCCGTTCAAGCATTCTTGCAACAGTAAACTTACTGGCAAGCTCCATGATAAATTCCGGACCTTGGCTACCCAACCACTCGGAGTTATATCGAACTTCGGCTTTTTTTAAATCAATAACTTTACCTGCTTCTTTAAGATAATTCTTGAGATTTTCTTTTATTTGCTCGGGTGTTAATACCGGACGCAAATCACTTCGGCCTGAAGGATCGCCTATTAGCGCTGTAAAATCGCCAATAATAAACACGGCTTGATGGCCCGCATCTTGAAACTGGCGCAGTTTTCTTAAAACAACCGTGTGCCCCAAGTGTAAATCTTTCGCGGTCGGGTCAATTCCCAACTTCACCCTCAGCTTGTCGCCACGTTCAAGTCGGCCCTGAAGATGATCCTTCTCAATTATTTCTTCGACACCACGTTCTAGAATCTCATTCATAAAAACAATTATATCTTTAAATACCGGCGTTGTAAATATCGGGTTTTTGTGGCATGATACTGGTCATGTCATCTATCATTGGCCGGCTGTGGAGCAGTTCAAAAAACAAAAGACCTAATTTGAAGCAAACAGGGATGTTGGCGCTGTGGGTTATTGTCATTGGCGCTATTTTTGGTTTTGGCCTGCTTATTTACATCCAAAGCACGCTCCCCGACCCCAACACCATCGCCAATCGCAAAGTCAACGAATCCACTAAAATATACGACCGCACCGGCCAAATCCTTCTTTATGACATTCATGGCGAAGAAAAAAGAACTATTATTCCCTGGGAGCAAATCCCGGCTAATCTAAAAAATGCCACCCTGGCCGCTGAAGACAGTGGTTTTTATACTCACGGCGGATTTGATCTCAGAGGCATTTTTCGCTCACTGCTTAAAGATATCGAAACCTTTAGTTTGTCCCAGGGCGGTTCGACCATCACTCAACAATTGGTAAAACAAACTCTGCTTGGACCCGATAAGACAATCCTGCGAAAAGCCAGGGAATTAATTTTATCAATTGAACTTGAGCGAAAATTTTCGAAGGACCAAATTTTTTGGATGTACTTAAACCAGATTCCTTACGGCTCAAATACGTATGGCGTGGAAGCGGCAGCCAAAGCGTTCTTTGGCAAGCCCGCGGCTGAGTTAAATCTGAACGAAGCGGCCACCTTGGCCGCCTTGCCCCAAGCCCCAAGCTATTATTCTCCCTACGGCAATCACGTCGACGCTTTAATCACCCGAAAAAATGGCATCTTGGCTAATATGAAAAAACTTGGTTCTATTTCCAGCGACGAATACGACCAAGCCGTGGCTGAAAAAATTGTATTTCATTCCAGCACCGAAAGCATTACCGCCCCGCATTTTGTCATCATGGTTAAGGATTATTTAGCTAACAAATATGGCGAAGGCGCGATTGAAAGCGGTGGATTTAAAATTATTACCACTCTTGATGCCACCCTTCAGGAAGACGCCGAGACCGCGGTGACTAAATATGCCGCTATCAATAAAACAAAATACAAAGCCTCGAATGCGGCCTTGGTGGCGGTCAGTCCGAAAAATGGCGACATCCTGGCTCTGGTCGGCTCGGTAAATTATTTTGACCTCGCCAATCAGGGTAATTTCAATGTTGCCATTGATGGAACGGGCCGCCAACCTGGTTCTTCATTCAAGCCTTTCGCCTATGCCGTCGCTTTCCAAAAAGGCTACCCCGACTCAACCACTATTTTTGATTTTAAAACTGAATTTAATCCGAATTGCACGCCGGATGGCAATCAAGATAAAGACCAATACGGTCTCAATTGTTATCACCCGCGAAACTATGACGGCATTTTCCGCGGCGCCGTTACTCTTCGTCAGGCCCTTGGCCAATCATTAAACATTCCGTCGGTCAAAACTCTCTATTTGGCTGGTATCCCTGATACAATTAACCTGGCCCAAAAAATGGGTATTACTACTCTGACCGAGCCGGACCGATATGGATTATCCCTTGTTCTTGGAGGCGCCGAAGTTCATCCGATTGATTTGGTGTCGGCTTACAGTGTTTTTGCCAATGACGGCGTCCGGAATCCGTACCGCATTATTCAGAGTGTTGAAGACGTCAATGGTAATATTCTTGAACAAGCCCAGGATCAATCAGAAAGAGTGTTGGATACCCAGACCGCCAGAATGATTGATAATGTTCTATCCGATAATTCGGCCCGAGCGGCAGTGTTCGGATACAACAACTCTCTTTATTTCCCGGGATATAATGTGGCCGCCAAGACCGGAACCACCCAAGATAATCGAGACGGTTGGGTGGTTGGTTTTAGCCCCTCTATTGCGACAGTGGTCTGGACCGGTAATAACGATAACAGTCAAATGACCGCGGCCGGCGCCGGTATCAGCGCCGCTGGACCAATGTGGCATGAGTTTATGGCCAAAGCCCTAGCCACCTTCCCTCGGGAATCATTCCCTGATCCTGAACCAGTGAGCTCTTCAAAAATCATGCTCAATGGAAGCAATGCTTACACGCCACCTAATGGCGGACCGACTCAATATCATGAAATTCTTTATTATGTAAACCGGGACGACCCGCTTGGCCCAATCCCATCAAATCCAAACAATGACCCCCAGTTCATTAATTGGGATTGGCCAGTCCTTCAAGTATACGGCGAGTGGCAATATGGAAATTTTCTATCCCCTACCCCAACACCACAATCCTTTTAGTTGATATTGATAGTTTTAATTTTACTATCGTAAATTTGAAGCGATTCTCTTAGTTTGCCGCTCCGCAATACAATTTCATTAGCGGCAGTTTTGCTTTGTAATTGAAGGTGGACTTTCCTATTCTCTTGAGAAACTTTAAAACTTAACGATTCCCCGATTGGACCGAATTCTTTAATCAAAAAAGAACGGATATTTTTCTCCAGTTCAGTTTGGGCTTGGGTCTTGCTCTTGAGGTTTTCGAGCCGTCGCGCAAAGCGATCTTGAATGTTTCGGAACATGGGGGTTACATTAAATATAACCCTTAACTTCGAAGGGGCATAATCAAATAGACAAAAGATTTGTCGTCGCTGGGACGCATAACCAACGGGCTACCGGCGCCGGTAAATTCAAGAATGACGTCGTTGCCGGGCATATTTTTGAGCCCATCAAGGATATAGCGGTAGTTTAACGACAATTCAAAAGGTTCGTTTTTAATGACCGCCGGCACGTCGGTTTCAATCTCGCCTTTATCACTGTTTCGAGCGGTAATAGTAAGTTTATCTTCGGCGCAAGTGATTTTGATATCAGAAATACTAGAAGTGAACAATCCCGCCAAGCGGATATTGTTTTCCAATTCACTGCGCTTAATTAAGGCCCGGGATATAAATTTATCCGGAATAACGTTTTTATATGGCGGATATGTGCCATCTACCACCCGAGATACAAGCTCGATATCTTCCACAATGAAAGCGACTTGATTATCGGCATATTTAATTTGAACATCGCCACTAATATCAGTGCACACGCGCACCAGTTCCATAACTGTATTTCTGGGAAGAATAATTGAAACTGATTCGGAAGCGGCCACCGGAATGGTTACTTCGGAGAGACGGAAAATATCAGTGGAAACAAGAATACCTTGTTTATCTTTTATTTGCATGAACACACCTGCCAATTCAGGCCGAGTTTCGGAGACAGCCATTGAGTCCAGTACTTTTACCAGGGCGTTTTTAAGCATGCTGGCGGGCATAGAAACAACCGGTTCAGATTTTATTTTCGGAATAATCGGAAAATCTTTGGAATCAAAACCAAGAATGCTTGTTTTATAATGTTCAGCACTGATGGTTAGGGTGTTATTTTTTGTGACCACGGTTACTTTTTCATCTTGGACGGTATTTATAAAATCAGAAAATATTCTGGCTGGAATAGCAATCTCGCCTACCTCCTCTATTTTTACCCCGATTAAAGTATTGATTCCTAATTCTAAATTTGTGGCCGATAAACGAAGCCGGCCATTTTCGGTTTTGAGTAAAATATTTCCAAGAATCGGAAGAGAGGTGTTTTTTGAAACCACCTTCTCTACTAAACCGACGGCTTTTTTAAGATTTTTTTGATTAACAACAAGTTTCATAATGAATAGATATTATTTTAAATTATTTTATTATTACTCTTAAGGGAGT
>CAIKUK010000012.1 GCA_903830625.1 Candidatus Yanofskyibacteriota bacterium | reverse complement strand
TGTTGCTGCGGGGACGAGTTCGCAGCGAAGAGCCTCATCAAGTGTTCCAATTGCCATGGAAA
Source organism: Candidatus Yanofskyibacteriota bacterium (assembly GCA_903830625.1). Lineage (GTDB taxonomy): Bacteria > Patescibacteriota > Minisyncoccia > 2-02-FULL-40-12 > GWA2-44-9 > 2-01-FULL-41-21. Next base: position 36,610 of record CAIKUK010000012.1, on the reverse strand, counting down.
TACCTGTCCTAAGCATACTGTGGTTCCTGACCACAAGAAGCCGGATGAGAAATTCTGTACGGGGTGTGCCTATGGGGGACCATAGTCTTGTCCGCGAGGATTCGTGCCGGCGAATCCACGCGGACCTTTTTGTTTCCATATAATTTGTTAAGATTACTCTATGATTAGACAAATAGAAAATTGGCTGTTCTATTTTTTTCTTTTTGCGATACCGCTTTCTCTTCGGCATATTTTTTGGTATGAGCCGTTTAATTTTATTGAATGGACGGCGATTTATGTTTACGGCACCGATTTAATTTTGTTGGCGTTGTTTGGTTTCTGGTTTGCAAACTGGAAAATTGGTAATTTACTGAAAATTGAAAATTGGAAATTGAAAATTAAGCCAGCCGATTGGTTTTTAATCGCCTTTGTTGCCGTGGCCGGATTTTCAATTGGAAACGCAATTGATGTCCAAACGGCGGTGTTCCAGTGGGTTAAATTAATTGAAGGTGTGGTTTTGTATTTTTACATTAAAGATTACGCTTTAAAACGTTTTACATTATCTAATGGTTTTGTGGCGCTTGTGCTGGGAGGGGCTTTTCAATCGGTCATTGCTATTGCTCAATTTATGACGCAGGGAAGTCTGGGTTTGAAATATTTGGGAGAAAGTCCTTTGGCTCCGGCCATGAGTGGAATAGCCGCTTTTTTCGTGGCCGGCATTAAAATCATGCGGGCCTATGGCACAACACCCCATTCAAATGTGTTGGCCTTGTATTTATTTGTGGCCTTAGGCGCATTTTATTCCATTGCGATTTATCAGAAGCGAGCTTGGTGGTGGCACGCATTTCATACCCTGATTCTCTGGGCGTTTTTACTGACATTTTCCCGCGTCATTATTGGACTATGGCTGGTTACTTTTATTGTCCAGTCGGGACTAATAAGATTCTATCCTCGGTTCCGTAAAGAATTTTGGGACAACGCGGAAATGCGGCGCCGAAGTTTAAAGATATTCTGGACGACGATTGCAGTCGGCATTGTTTTTGTCGCTGTTTACTGGCCGTACGTATTAAATCGGTCGGTGATTTCATCTGCCGACGAAACGGTTCAGCTTCGGATTTTGTATAATCATGAATCCCTGGCGAGCGGACACAATATATTAGGACTAGGCATGGGTAATTTTGTGCCCTGGCTTTTGACTCAAAATCTTCACCTTAATCGGGAAGTATATCAGCCCGTTCATAATATTTACCTGCTCATCTATTCCGAAACGGGCGTTGTCGGCATCTCTCTGTTTTTACTCTTCTTATCATTTCTGCTCTACGATTTTTATAAGCGTTTAGGGTTTAAAAAACTCTACCATTTCTCATTCAGTCTAGTTATCCTTTCGGTCTTTATTTTTGGTCTTTTCGACCACTTTATTTGGACTATTCAAACAGGCCGACTTATGTTTTGGCTCGTGCTCGGTCTTCTTGCTGGAGCGATATAATATTCAAAGTTACTGCTTTAAAATGTAACATATGTTACATTTTAAAGCAGTAACTAAACAAACTAAATAATTAGGATTCCTTTTCAAATTAGATTCTTTTGGTTACTATTTACCCATGTTAGAAAATCGTGATGAATTACTTAGGGCAATCAAAAATGAGGTTTTGGCTCTGAAGGAATCACCGCTCTATGCCGAGCGGATTAAAAACGGCGTATTTCCCGTGATTGGGGAGGGGAGCCATAAGGCGAGGATAATGTTTGTTGGCGAAGCGCCTGGAAAGAACGAAGCTAAAACTGGCCGGCCATTTGCCGGCGCGGCGGGCAAGATTTTGGATGAATTGCTGGTTTCGGTTGGAATCAATCGGCCCGATGTGTATATCACCAACATTGTTAAAGACCGGCCGCCGTTTAATCGTGATCCTTTGCCCGAAGAAATTGTGGTATATGGCCCATTTTTGGACCGCCAAATTGATATTATCCAACCTGAAGTGATTGCGACACTGGGTAGATTCTCGATGGAATATATCATCCGTAAATTCGGTCTGGAAAAAGAATTAAAACCAATCAGTCAAATGCACGGTACCAGTATAATGGCCCAAGCTTCATACGGGCCGGTGAATATTGTTTCTCTTTACCATCCGGCGGTGGCTATTTATAATCAACACTCGAAAGAAACATTGTTTGAAGATTTCAAGATTTTAAAGCAGAATATATAATATGGATTTTTTCGCATCAATTGTAGACTCCATTCAGATAAGTTTTCCAGTCCTGGCCCAGTATAAGTATTTATTTCTGCTTATCGCCACGTCCATCGAGGGTTTTAATAGTATTATTTTGGCGGGCTTTCTGGCCTCTCTGGGAACCGTGGCTGTAATTCCAGCGATTCTAATTTGTATCGTGGGGGATTTTATTAACGGCTGGGGCTGGTACGCGGTTGGGTATTTTGGCGGCGCCAAGCCAATTGATAAATGGGGCCGGAAAGATCCCAAGAGCCGTAAAGTTATTGAAACCGTGGAACGTTATTTCCATCGTTATAGCGGTCGGGCCATTATTTTCACAAAATTAACCTGGTCTCTCACAATCGCCACGATGATTATGGCCGGTTCATTTAAATATAATTTTAGGAAATTCTCGCTCTATAATTTTATCGGCGGTCTCGGCTGGGTGGCGATTACCTTTACGGTCGGCTTCGTCTTCGGTAAAGGTTATCGGGCCACAACCATAGTGGACCACGTGGGTTATGTCGTTCTGTTCCTGGCCGGGGCCATCATTTTGGTTTATGCTTTCAAGGTTGTCTTTAAATCAAAGTTTATCCAATCTTTAACCGCTATGGAACGCCTTCGCGAGCTTGGTGATTTGTTCAAAGATGGCATCGATAAACTTCTGTCATAGAATGGCCTGTGGATTGTAGAGATTGCCTCGATATGCTATACTTGTCAGTACAATTATGAATACAAAGAAAGCTTTGGTTTGTTTAGCTTTTACCTTGTTTTTAGCGACGGCGTCGAGTGTCCAAGCGGCTGGAACCGATAGCCGCTATTTCGTAAAATCCACCTCTCAGTTCTGGAAAAAATCGTTTCAAGTACGGAATGTTTTTGACTCTGGATTTACCGCTAATCTGTCAGACTGGCAATTAAAAGTGGCCAAGGTTTTTGGCGTGGAAGTCGTTCCGGTTAAGAAGCTTAATATCTTAGCCGCGGCCACTGCGACGCCAACGCCAGTCAAAAAAACAACCGTAAAATCTCCGATTAAAACCCCGACTTCTCAAATAGGTTGGGGTATTAAATCTATCTATGGCAATACTCTCGGCAACTCTCTGCCGTCCGGCGGAGAAGGGGTTAATGTGGCGGTGCTGGACACGGGCGCGCTTATCAGTCATCCGGATATAAAGAGCCAAATTGGTGTCTGTGATGATTTTTCCGGTGCGGAACCGTTCGTTAAAAATGTTTGTGAAGATAAAAACGGCCACGGCACTTTAGTGGCCGGAGTAGTGGCGGCCAACGGCGGTCCCGAGGGAAAGGGTATTTATGGCGTGGCACCCAAATCAAATCTGATGATTTATAAAGTTTGCGCTAACGATGGCACTTGTTTTGCCGATGATGTCGCCAGCGCCATTTATTATGGGGTTGATAATGATGCCAATATTATTCTCTTAAGCCTCGGTTCTGATTCTGAAAGTTCACTCATTAATGATGCAATTTCATATGCCATGAGCAAAGACGTAATGATTGTCGGTGCGGCTGGAAATGACGGTCCATATGCCGGCAGTATCGATTATCCGGCTTCAAATATAAATGTTGTCAGTGTCGGCGCTGTCGATAATACAATCATTGTTCCCGATTGGAGTGCCCAGGGCATTAATGAAGCATCCACCTCATACAGCAAAAATACTGGCGATATTGAACTTGTCGGACCGGGCGTGAATATCGAATCAACCGCGAATAACGGCTATTATATGACCTCATCCGGCACTTCAATGGCTGCGGCTCACATTGCCGGCCTGGCAGCCAAAGAATGGCAAACTGATGCCGAATACCCAGCCGAAGCCACTCGCGAGCTTTTACATAAATTCTCCTTGGACATTCTTCCGGCCGGCGATGATTCCGCGTCTGGGTGGGGTATGCCTCAATTATAATTTTATTTTTTAAATATTGGTTTGGAATCAAAAGGTCTGTGTTGTTGCACAGACCTTTTGATTCGGTTAAAATATATTTATGAATCCCGCACATAACAGCCATAGGCAGTACATGTTGCGGGAATAAGTGAAATTAACAAGACAGACCATTCTAGAAGCTAAACGCATGAACAAAGTTAAATTGTACTGCGTTACAGCAACTGATGGCTGTTATGTGCGGGATGAAAGTAAACCAAGTTGTCCGAACACTGGTCTTGGCTGATTTTTTTACTAATGCCGGGTTCAGTGTCTTTGCCCCAGTCTTTGCCATTTTTGTTACTCGTCAGGTCGATGGAGGAACTATGGCCGTCGTTGGATTCGGTGCCGCTATCGTTCAGATAGCAAAAATATTGGTTGAACTGCCAGTGGCCAAGATTCTTGATAAAAATCATGGTGAGTACGATGATTTTTATTCTTTGATATTTGGCAGTACACTCATTGCTCTGGTGCCGTTCTTATATCTTTTCGCCACTCAAGTCGTCCATATTTATATCATCCAAGCTATTTACGGCGTCGGTATAGCGTTTTCAGTACCGCCTTGGTATGCGATTTTTACTCGCCACATCGACAAACTTCAAGAAAGTTTCGAATGGTCGCTTGATTCAATCTCGGTTGGTCTAGGAGCGGCGGGCGCGGCGGCTATCGGTGGATTATTGGCTCAGCGATTCGGATTTAATTTTGTGTTTTTTGCCGGCGGTCTATTCGCCATCTTTGGTGGGTTAATGCAAATCCGAATATTCCACCACATTAGAAAGAAAGTTCCTCAAGGCCAAGTTGAACCAATTCCTAATAAAATAGGATAAATAACTAAATATAGATTGGTCAACAACCGAGCTCGGTTGTTGACTTTTATTTTAATTGCTGTACCATGCTTACCACAGGAAGGAGGATAGGACAGTGGCTGAAACTGAAGTTCTTTGTTCGGATCGTAGCTGCGAGGTGGATGAACGCTTGATGGGTGAGCGCATGTCTCCAGATCCTAAGCAGCCGTCTGGCTACGCAATACGTGACCCGGTAACGGATACTGTAAGGGATGCCGGGGAGCTTTTCCGGTTGTCCTGGATGCGCAAGCTGGTACGTCTCTTCAGGTGGCGTTTTCCCAAACTCCGCCTCAATGCCGGTTGATTGGAACGCTCTGGGTCGATATCTGACCGGAGCGTTCCTCACCGGCGTTTTTAATTTGATTTTATTTATTTAAAATGATTTAATATCGTGTCTTCATGAAGGAGAAACAATGGACAATAAGAACGGTGGAGTGATTCGGGTAATTTCAAACGGAGTGGTGCATACTTTCCCAAGGAGTGAGGACATCTGGCATGAGGTCATTGAAGACGAAAACGATTTCGTGGTCATTCCTCGCTCCGATTCGCCTGACACCAGACTCAATGCAATGCGCGAACATTTCCCGATGAACAGCTGTTCTTCCCCTCCAGTCCTGACGAGCGTCTGATGGATTCCAATGCCCGCCTGGAGCCCGCTCCCTGCGGGCTTCATAATTTTTAATTGCGCGGGTTGTTTTTTATTCATATAATGGTTCTATGCCTAAAAGGATTATTCTGGTGGGGGGCGGTTCGGGCGGCCACGTTTTCCCGCTAATGGCGGTGGCGGAGGCTTTGCGTACGGCTGATCCTGGCGTGGAGCTTCTAGTTCTCGGTGATGGCCCGTTTCTGGCTTCTGCGGCGGCTACAGCCGGCTTGCCGTTCAAAACTGTTCAGGCTGGCAAACTACGCCGTTATTTTAGTTTATGGACTCTTCTGTCGCCGTTTCAAGCCATTGCCGGGTTTTTCCAGTCTCTCTGGATTCTTTTTGCCTACATGCCCGATGTTATGTTCACGAAAGGCGGTTATGCTTCCGTGATGCCTGCTCTGGTGGCTAAGTTGTACATGATACCCGTCTATACTCACGAATCCGATTCCATTCCCGGATTGGCTAATAAATTCATAAGCAAGCTGGCGGTTACTGTTTTTACTTCTTTTGAATCAACAGCTCAATATTTTAAATCAGGTCAAGCCGTTCTCGTTGGCAACCCAATCAGACCTGATTTACTAAATGGAGATAAAGCCACTGCTCTTCAGCAATTTAATTTTCAAGCGGATAAAAAAACAATTTTAGTTACCGGAGGCAGTCAGGGCGCTAAACGAGTGAACGATGCTATTCTGGAAGCGCTCATTCAATTGGTTCAAAACTTTCAAATAATCCATCAGTGTGGCGAATCTCAATACTCGGCTGTCCAAGCGGCCGTGGATCAATTTATAAAAGAAGGCGAGCAGTCTTACGGCCCGATGATTAGCGCTAATTACCGTTTGTATCCGTTTATGAATTCGCAAGAGATGGGTCTGGCTTATGCCGTGGCGGATATTATTATTTCTCGAGGCGGTTCTTCTAATTTGTTTGAAATTTCGGCGCTGGGTAAACCGGCCATCATTATTCCGCTTTCCCGTGATGCGAGCCGGGGAGATCAAATCCATAATGCGGAGGAATTTTCAAAATACGGCGCCGTGGTCATTGAGGAAGCGAATATCACACCTCACATTATCGTAAATCAGATTCAAGAACTTCTTGAGCCGGCCCACTATCAATCCGTCAGCGCTCAAATAAAAACTTTCGCCAAACCCGACGCGGCAAGAAATATTGCGCAAGTATTATTAAGTTGACCGTATGTCTTTATGGCCCAGTAGCGGATGGGGACCCACAGCAGTGGGGAAACCGACGGGACTGGTTTCCCGGGTCTGGGCCAAAAGGCATACGGTCAACTTTTAACAGATTTTATGACTTGGCGAACGACTGGATTCATACAACAGAAGAAGATATTTGAAAACCTTGTTAAACAGGATGCGTTATCGCACGCCTATATCTTTCAGGGTCCGGAACAAATCGGGAAAAAACTGTTCGCGCAAGATGTTTTTGTTTTAGCCAATGGCCAAGATAAATTCGATTCCACTGACCCTGATTTTTTTGCCATCGCCCCGCGTGTGACCGAAGGGGAGACAAAAATATATATTGAAGACATCCGAGATTTAAAAACGTTTCTTTCGTTGAAACCTTTTCGCGGGCCTTATCAGTTTGCCATCATTGACGATGCTCATCGTCTGACACCCGAAGCCTCCAATGCCTTTTTAAAACTTTTGGAAGAACCGACTGGCAAAGTTGTTTTTATATTAATTACCAGCCAGCCTCAAGAACTGTTACAGACTATAAGTTCGCGTGGGCAACACATTTCTTTTTTGCCTCATAACGACGAAGTGGTGGTTCAAGCGCTTACAACAAGCAAATTGTCCAAAACCGATCAAGAGCTAGTTACATCTTTGGCCGGCGGACGTATCGGTTGGGCGATAACAGCTGCTGAAAACAAAAATATAAAGGATATTAAACAAGCCATCAATGATTTTGGCGCTATTCTAAAAAGTCCTCTGGCAGAACGGATGCTGTTTGCCAAAGATCTATTCGAAAAACAGGATTATAAAGAGCAGGTAAATTACTGGCTAGCTTGGGCTTATACTAACCGTTCTTCGCTTCCCAATGCCCACAACGTCCTCAGTCAGTTGCTCATGCTGCATCAGTATATAAATCAGCCCCAATACAACCACCGCGTCTTACTTGAAAATACGCTCATAAACCTTTAAGATAGGCGTATGTACCAGGTAGTGAAGATTCGACTGGGTTTTAGCAACGCCGGTTATATCGATTATCTGGCCATGTAAAATATAAATAAGTGATTCTATAGATACGTATTTAGGTCTAAAACCTAAGGCGTATGTCGAATCTCTACTACCTGGTGTATAAAGAACTTATCGCTTCCAGAAAAAGAGACTTCGATGTCGCGTTGGAAGCCGCCAAAATGGAAGCTTCATCTATCCGGACTGGGCGGGCCAGCCCGTCGCTGGTGGAAGATATTCCGGTTGAATATATGGGCGCGCGTTCGCGGGTTAAAGAATTAGCCAGTATTAGCGCACCTGAGCCTCGGGTGATTGTCATTCAGCCCTGGGATGCGGCTGCCGTGCCTTTGATTGAAAAAGCTATCCGTGAAAGCTCTCTGGGTTTAAATCCGGCCAGTGACGGCCATGCCATCCGTCTGACCATACCGCCTTTGAGCGAGGAACGTCGCAAAGAATTCACTAAAATTCTTCACCAGCGTATTGAAGAAGTCCGCGTCCGCATCCGCCAAACCCGCGAAGATATTCTTAAAAAAGTCCAAAATGCCGTTAAAGATAAAACCGCCCGCGAGGACGAAGCTTTCAAAGCCAAAGATGAACTCCAGAAAATAGTCGACGACCTCCATAAAAAAATCGACGAGATGGTTAAGAAGAAAGAGCAGGAGCTGATGAGTAGCTAAGACGATGAAACAAAAAGCATTTTTTAAAGTTTCCGGTGATCTGTTTATCTCTTCAGGGTTTCTCAGAATCTTGAAAAAATTAAGCGAAGATTACGATCTCACAATTTGTGTCGGTGGAGGAAGACAAATAAACCAAATCTTTCAAAGCAAGGGTTTAACATTGACCAAACACGGTCCTTTGGGGAGAGAATTAAAATTATTAAAAGATAAAATATTGGCAAAAAATATTCTCAATAAAAATAAATTTATTCTTCAGAAAAAATTAAAAGAAATGAAGATTCATGGCGAAGTTATCATACCGGTTATCATGATCGGATCTGTCCTTTGCCATGTGAATGGAGATCAATTTGTGCGAACCGCATATATAGGATTTGACAAGTTATTTGTAATAACGACTCCAGATCGAAAAAAGAAAAAGGAAAACGAATTTAAAACACTTGCTTCAAAAGTTAAGATATTAACTGTTCAATCACCTAATCAGTTAGATAGTTTTAAAGGCTAAATGTTTACTGCTATTATTTTCATTATTGTTATCGGGGTGCTCGTCCTCGTGCATGAGTTCGGGCATTTTGTGTTGGCGAAGCGGGCGGGAATGAAAGTAGAAGAATTTGGATTTGGATTTCCGCCAAGAGCCCTTGGAATTCAAATTTTTAGTGATAACGAAGTAGATAAAATTAGAACTTTTGAAAAAATAACAATTGAAAGAGAAGTCATTGAATCTAAAAATGGGGAAACAATAGTTGAAAATATCACAGATGAAATAAAAGAATCTAAAGGAATTCGCAGAAATAGATGGCATTTTACTTGGGGGCAACAAAAACCCTTAAGCAAAGATCGGACGATTTATTCCATCAATTGGATTCCTTTTGGCGGTTTTGTAAAAATTCTCGGCGAGGACGGCGATACTCGCGAAGCTCATAGTTTTGCTTCGGCGTCATTCTTAAATCGAATTCTTGTTTTGGTGGCGGGCGTGGTCATGAATTTTCTTTTGGCGGCGGTTTTACTGATGGTGGTTAATTTCTTTGGTCTGCGGATCGGGCTGATTGATGATCAAATCGGTCCGGCCAAAGACATCAAGGTTCAGATTGTGAGTGTGACTGCGGGCAGTCCCGCTGAAATGGCAGGCCTTCAGCCTCTTGATGCCATTGAAGGATATAAACAGAACGGCGCAATTGTACCTATCCGTACCGCAAAAGATGTTCAGGATGCCGTTAATTCGCATTTAGGCCAATCGCTTACATTAGAGATTAGTCACGGGGATGGTGTTATTGAGAAAACTCTTATTCCTCGTGCCAATCCGCCGGAGGGCCAAGGCGCCATGGGGATTTCATTGGCCTTAACGGGTACGATTGCTTATCCGTGGTACGAAGCCATCTGGCGAGGCATCTCCGATGCCGCCTTTTTAACCATGGCCACGGTTCAAGGTTACTATTCACTTTTGAAAACCTTGTTTATTCATGGTAAATTGATTGCAGATGTTTCAGGGCCGATTGGCATTGCCAGTCTGACGGGCCAGGCCGCTCGGGTAGGTTTCAACTATTTGTTACAGTTTGTAGCGATGATATCAATCAATCTGGCCGTGTTGAACATTATCCCGTTTCCTGCGCTTGATGGTGGCCGAGTATTGATGCTGATTATTGAAAAGATAAAAGGTTCGCCTGTCCGCAAAAGCGTTGAATCCTGGGTTAATATGATAGGCTTTTATCTTCTGGTCGCGCTCATGGTTTATATAACTTATAAAGACGTCGCCAAATTTTTTATAAAATGAAATTTTCACAATTATTCAGTAAAACCTTAAAGAACGCTCCAGCCGAAGAAGTGGCGGTTAATGCTCAATTATTAATTCGGGCCGGTTTTATTTCCAAGGTCATGGCCGGCGTTTATGAGTATATGCCACTTGGCTTGCGCGTCCTGAACAATATCAACAACATTATCAGAGAAGAAATGAATGCTGTCGGCGGGCAGGAGCTTTCCATGTCTGTTTTTCAAGATAAAGAAACTTGGTCAACCTCGGGCCGTTGGGAAAGCGCCAAAGAAGTGATGTATCAATTCAAGGACACGAACGGCAAAGAATATGGCCTCGGTTTCACTCACGAAGAACCGCTGGCCGCCGCCGCCCGCCATTTCATTAGTTCTTACAAAGACTTGCCGAAAGCTGTTTATCAGATTCAGACGAAGTTCCGCAATGAAGCCCGGGCCAAGTCAGGCCTCCTGCGCGGCCGCGAGTTTTTAATGAAAGATTTGTACAGTTTTCACACCGATCAAAAAGATTGCGACGAATATTACGAAAAAGTGGCCGAGGCTTATGTCCGAATATTTGAACGGACGGGTTTGAAGGCTATAAGAACGTTCGCCTCCGGCGGATTGTTCTCCAAATTCTCCGACGAATTTCAAGTCGTGGCCGATATCGGGGAAGATATAATTTATATAAATGAAAAAGAAAACCGGGCTGTGAACAAAGAAATAAACACCGGCGAGGTTTTGAAAGATCTTAACTGGAAGGAAGAAGAGTTAGTCGAAAAACCGGCCATCGAAGTGGGCAACATCTTCAAATTAGGAACTAAATTTTCTGAACCTCTCGGGCTCACTTATACTGATGCTACTGGCCAGAATATGCCGGTCGTCATGGCTTCTTATGGTATCGGGCCGGGCCGGGTAATGGGCACGGTCGTGGAAGTATCGCATGACGATAAGGGTATCATTTGGCCAGAAAATGTTGCGCCTTTCAAAGTCCATCTGATTTCTTTGGGAGTGAACGCGGATGACGTATATGAAAACTTGAAAACCCAGGGTGTGGAAGTGCTTTATGACGACCGAGAAGACAAGAGCGCCGGCGAAAAATTTGCCGATGCCGATCTGATGGGTATTCCTTGGAGATTAGTTGTGAGTGGAAAGATGGGGCCGGATGAAATAGAAATCAAAAAACGAACTGAAGCCAAGCCCCAAATTATCAAACGGTCAGAACTTGCCGGAATGCTTTAGTGTGTTAGATTATATTTATGAAATTAATTATTTTACCGATTCTTCTTATCCCCGTTGTTTTATTGGCTGTGACAGCGCAAATTATGGATTGGCAGGGAATGTGGCTTTATTACTTTTCAGCCATTGCGCTGTTTGTCTTTATTTCTACCAACAAAGAAGTTTAGTGTTTTAATAATCAGTGCTGGTGTGGGTGTCTGTTGACTCATTATCATGGTGTGATAAGAAGAGGGAAAGGAGTTCCTTGATGCAACTACAGCTTAAGCTTCCGTTAGAACGCTCGGGTATGCCTTTATCGCCTGAGCAATCCAACTCTGTTCGACTGGCGATGGACAAGGAACACAAGCTTCGCGTGGCTATTCAATGCCACCCAACCAACACCTTGGAAGGTCTCATGGCTTCATTTGTGGCGAAATGTTCGCCCAATCTGAGCGATGAGAACTTCCTTGTGTTTCTCTACGACACCATCGCTGAAGGCCTCCGGCGTTGCCGTCTAGAGCAAGTGGCGCTAGATGCCGAAGTGAAGGATTTTCTTTTCCGTGTCCGTGGAAGTCGGGCCGGCAACTACTGAACGGCTCAGTTGTCACGCACGTGCGTTGATGGCTGAGCCGCCTTTTCTTATCCTCTTGTTTAGACAAACTTTTCTGCTATCCTAAAGTATCGGATTTAACCGTATTTTTATTGTGTTAAACAAGCTTTTTAGCTTTTGGTCACAAGACATCGGCATTGACCTTGGCACCGCCAATACACTGGTTTATGTGCGCGGAAAAGGTATTACTATCAACGAACCGTCGATAGTCGCTTTAAATCAAAAAACGGGCAAGATTCTGGCCATCGGTACCCAAGCCCGAACAATGGTTGGACGAACGCCGGGCTACATTACGGTTACTCGGCCGTTGGTTAATGGCGTGGTTTCGGACTTTGAAGTGACCGAGCAGATGCTTAAATATTTTATAGATAAAGTCCATCAGGGCCGGTTTTCGTTATTGCCTCGTCCGCGCGTGGTTATTGGCGTGCCGTCAGGCGTGACCGAAGTGGAAAAACGGGCCGTGGAAGATGCGACCTACAGCGCCGGCGCGCGCGAAGTTTATTTGATTGAAGAACCGATGGCGGCGGCCATCGGTTCTCGTCTGCCGATTCAAGAAGCGGTGGCCAATGTTATTGTGGATATGGGCGGCGGGACCACTGAAGTAGCGGTGATTTCCATGGGCGGAATAATTGCTTCACGTTCTTTGAGAATTGCGGGCGACAAATTGACCGACGACATTTTACGTTACATGCGCCAAGAAAGAAACTTGCTGATTGGCGAAGCCACGGCTGAAAATTTAAAAATCAATCTCGGTTCCGCTTATCCGGCCGAAGAAGAACTCGACGGGCATGTTCGGGGTCGGGATTTAGTCTCGGGATTGCCAAAAGAAATCACGGTTACTTCAGAAGAGATTCGGGCGGCCATTCAGAGATCAGTGAAGAGTATTGTGGCAGCCATTAAAAATACCATCGAAGAAACTCCGCCGGAACTGACGGCTGATTTGGTGAACCGCAATATCTATTTGGCTGGTGGTTGCGCGCTTTTGAAAGGTCTGGATGAGTTGATTGCTCATGAAACCAATTTGGCCGTTAAAATTGTAGACGACCCATTAACGGCGGTGGCTCGTGGTTGCGGATTTGTTCTGGAGAATATTGATGAACTTCGGTCGGTGCTTTTGTCCACGCAAAACGATAACTTCTTTTAAAAATGCGCAACCAAAGCATTTCTAGGTTTATATTCATTACGATTATAGTACTGGCGATACTGATGGTATTTAATGTTGTCGCGCTTCATGCTGTCCGTCGGCAATATACTCCTGGAACATCTGCCGGTGCTTCGTTGTTTGATATTGCCGGTCAGGTTCGAGAATGGTTCGGGTATATTAAACAATGGCAAAATTTATCTATTGAAAATGCTCATCTTCGGAGCCTGGTAGCCGATGATGTGTCTGCGACAGCGACAATTAAATCTCTTCAAACTGAAAATGAAACCTTAAGAAAAACAGCCGGTCTGGCCACTCGTTTGAAACGAAATTTGTTGCCGGCCGGAATATTCAATATTTCTCTCTCGCCAGATGGCTATTACGCTCTAATAAATAAGGGATCTGTGGACAGAATCGTTGCCGAGCAAGTGGTAATTTCTTTGGCTGGCGAACTCATCGGCAAAGTGGTGACTGTTTTTTCAACGTCATCTCAGGTGATGCTCGTGACTGACCCGGCTTTTTCTGTCACGGCCAAAGTGTTGGGTAACAAAACAAATGGTATCGTTTCCGGCGCATTAGCCGAAGGCCTAAGTTTAAATTTTATCACGCAAGCCGACACTATTTCGGAAGGAGATACGATTGTGACTACAGGAGATGATTTGATTCCAGCCGGTCTGGTAATCGGAGTTGTCCGGCGGGTTGAAAATAATGAAACTCAGCTTTTTAAAAAAGTAGAAATTAATCCCTCGATTCAACCTGGCCAAGGTTCGGTTGTTGTTATCCAACCATGAATCCCGTTAGAGACATATTAAATAAAACATTATCAAAAATCAGTGTGCGGGATATCTTAATAAAAATCAATAACAAAGTAGCTAGGCACGGTTGCGACTTGGTCGCAACCTGTCTCTAACGGGATGAAATATTTTATTATCATCGTTGTGTGGTTCGCAATAATTGTGGGCGATGGCACTATTCTTTCGGCTCTGACCGGTTTGCCGGCAGGTTTTGGCATCATAGCCCTACTGTCGGCTCTAGCGGTAACCTTCGGTATTTATCGCTGGGTTATTATTTTAGGAATAGTATTAGCTGGAATTACTGAGCTGATGTTGGGGTTATATTTCGGAACCATTATCAGTGCTTGGTTAGTTATAGCTTGGGTTTGGCACATTTTAAATCGATTTTTAAATATAAATCTGGCCAACGAAAACGTTTCTCTTATGGTTCTTATTCCGCTTACAATGTTGGGGTTTAGCCTTTTTATTATTGGGGAGGGTGTTTTGTGGGCAATAAGTAATTTTGTTTACAAATCAGGTCTGAACATAATGACCCTAATTAATATTTTTCGGTTGCCGGTAATTTGCATCATTATTTTAATTGAACTTTCAGTTACAATTTTTATCCTTCGTTTTGGGTATAGATCAAAAAATCCAATCTATGCCGGGTAGTGAAAATTCGACTAGGTTTTCCTGGCGCTTAAAATTAATATTTGGCATAATCACATTTTTCATAGACATTCGATAAGACGTATTTAGGTACAGAAAACCAAAAGCGCAGGTCGAATTTCTACTATCTCGGTATGGCTAAAGAATATTACGTCAATATTGAAAGCGATATCGCTATGCCCGAAGAAACTCTTTTGGACGGTGATAGCGCGTTTTCGAATATTGAACGGCCAATTCGGCCCGGTGTGTTCCGGGCGATATTTTGGGGCGTGGCCGGACTCTTGGGGATAATATTTCTCGTAAGTGCAAATCTAAGCATTGTTAAAAACTCATATTATTCTACTTTGGCGCTTCAAAATCGTTCGGCTAATTTTTCTGTTCCACCGCCACGGGGCATTATTTTCGACCAGCGCGGGCAGCCGTTAGTTAAAAATATTCCCCGGTTTGATGTGGTCGGGGTTTCCAAAGAAATTAAATTAGCGATGAAAAAAAACACGCTTGATCTTGTTAAGCTTGGCTCGGCTTTAAACATGAGCGCCGGCGATCTTGAAACCATGTTTAATGATCAAGTCCAACAAGCGAACGTTTTTTCCATTGCCAACAATTTGAACAAGGAGCAGATTCTAGCTATTCAGGGCCTCGAATCACCCGGCGTTTATATCATTCCCGATGTTCAACGCACGTATATTAATGGACCCGAATTCTCAACGGTGCTTGGGTATGTCGGCAAGGTCAATAAAGATGATCTTACTGGCGATTCTTATTATATATCTACTGATACTATCGGCCGATTGGGGATTGAAGCCCAATATGAGTCAATCCTCCGCGGCGAACATGGCCGGATATTTTTCGGCGATACGGCGGATAAAATAAATATTAATTCCAAAAATGGCGGTAATGTGGTTTTGAATATTGATTCTGCTCTTCAAGAACGCACCTACAAGGAGCTCCGCAGTATTTTAGCGGGTGCAGGCTTATCGCGCGGCTCGGCCATCATTCAAAATCCTCAAACAGGCGCGGTTTTAGCTATGGTGAGTTTCCCTGGTTTTGATAATAATGTTTTTTCTGACAGTTTGTCTCAGGCTGAATATGATTCAATATTTCAAAATTCTGGCCGGCCATTATTCAATCGTGTGGTGAGTGGCACCTATAACCCCGGTTCCACCATCAAGCCTTTAATGGGTTTAATGGGTTTGCAGGAGAAGGTCATTACGTCGAATACGTCTATTCAGGATTGTATCAGTATCTCTATTCCCAATCCGTTCAATCCGGACGTAACCTATACTTTTAATAATTGGCGAGTGGATCGTGGGGCGTTTAATCTACGCCGGTCTATCGCTAATTCTTGTAATATTTTCTTTGCCACTGTTGGCGGCGGTTTTGGCAATATTGCTGGTTTGGGTATCAATAGAATGGTCCAGTATTTTAAAGCGAGTTTTGTGGACAAAATCTTGGGTATTGATTTGCCGAGCGAAGGCCACGGTTTTGTGCCTACTCCTGACTGGAAAAAACAAACCCGAGGCGAATCTTGGTACCAAGGCGATACGTATAATGTTTCCATTGGCCAGGGCGATTTATCGGTGACACCTCTCTGGTTGAACACCTATATTTCCGCTATTGCCAATGGCGGCACACTATACCAGCCCCAAGTAGCCAGTCGTATTGTAGATAATAATAAAAACACTCTTCAATCCTTTGCCCCCAAAGTCTTGGATAAATTATCGTTTAGCGACCAAAATCTGGCTATCATCAAAGACGATATGCGTGAAACCATCTTGTCCGGCACAGCCACCCTCTTGAAAGATTTGCCCGTAACAGCCGGCGCCAAAACCGGCACGGCCCAAGTTGTTAACGGTCAACAAATCAATTCACTCTTTACCGTCTTTGCCCCGTTTGATCATCCCCAGATTGCTATGACGATACTGGTAGAGAACCCGACTGACGAAAGTTTGGCTATCCGTGCGGCTAACAATATTTTGAAATGGTATTTTACTCGATAAACTACCAATTACTAATCAATACAAATATACGAATGTCGAATTCTTTATTTGTACATTAGTAAATATTCGTAATTAGTAGGAAAGACATTTATCCACACCGTCTTGCAGAACGGTAATAATCGTAGTATAGTTTGGTATCTCAAAAGCTAGATAACCTCCCAACGAATGCAAAACCAATATTTTAGCAAGGAAGGATTAGAGAAATTAAAAAAAGAACTTCTGGAACGAACTGACGTTTTGCGTCCGGAAATTGCCAACCGTATCAAAGAAGCGAAAGAACAAGGCGACTTATCAGAAAATGCCGAATTTGACGCTGCCAAAGAAGCCCAGTCAATCAATGAGGGCCGCATCGAAGAAATCCACCAAATCCTTGAGAACGCCATCGTTATATCCGATGAAAACAAATCCAGCGGAGTGATTGTGGTCGGCTCAAGTGTCAAGGCCGATGCCGGCAAAGGTCCTCAGCAATTTGTTATTGTCGGCGTGACTGAATCTAATCCCACTGCCGGTTTCATTTCCAACGAATCTCCTTTGGGCAAAGTCCTCATCGGCCACAAAAAAGGCGATGTGGTTGAAGTCCGCACTCCTCGCGGTGTAGAGCAGTACAAGATTCTGGAGGTCAAATAAGAAAATCGCCGCCCTCTGGGCGGTGGTTTTTTATACGGATTCTGTTATTATATTTAGATATGGCACTTGATGAGATTAGGCAGATAAAACTGAATAAATTAAAAGTATTACGGAAGGCGGGGGTTGACCCGTATCCGGCGACTACGAAGCGCTCCGTGAGCGTGGGCGAGGCTATTGCCCAATTTGACTCGCTGGCCGAGTCTAAGAAAGAAATTACTCTAGCAGGCCGGATCATGGCTCAGCGAGGCCATGGCGGTTTGGTTTTCTTTGATCTCAACGACGGCGGTTCAAGAATTCAGGGCTGTGCCAAAGAAGACACGCTGGGCGCAGAAGGCTTTAAATTTTTTAAAGAACTTGTCGATATTGGCGATATCATAGAAGTAACCGGCACGCTTTTTAAAACCAAACAAGATGAACGGACCATCGAGGCTTCAAAGATCGGCATGCTTACGAAAGCGCTTCTGCCTTTGCCTGAAAAATGGCACGGTCTTCAGGATGTCGAGGAACGTTTCCGTAAGCGCTATCTGGATTTATTGATGGATGAAGAAGTGAAATCTAAATTTATCAAACGCGCCCAAATTATTCAGGGTATCCGGGATTATTTGATTAAAAATGAATTTCTGGAAGTGAGTACGCCGACCCTCCAGCCATTATATGGCGGGGCTTCAGCCCGGCCGTTCAAAACGCATTTAAATGCTTTGGATATTGATATGTATCTTCGCATTGCTCCGGAGTTATACTTAAAGCGTCTGATGGTCGGCGGATTTGATAAAGTTTTTGAATTTACCACTAATTTCCGCAACGAAGGCATTGATCGCGAACATAATCCGGAATTCTTGGCTATGGAGTTTTATGCCGCCTACAAAGACTATAATTGGGTGATGGATTTGCTGGAAGATATGTTGGCTACTATTGCGCCGGATAAATTCAAGAAACCATTTCGCCGAGTGAAATATGCCGAACTCATGAAAGATGCCGGCAGCTTGGACGACGCTGTTTTCAAAGAGAAAGTCCTTCACACTTTGGTTGAACCAACTTTTGTGATGGATTATCCCAAAGACATGCTGCCTTTAACTAAACTCAAACCTGGCTCGGATGATACTGTTGAAGGGGCTCAGTTTTATTCAGACGGCATTGAGCTGGCAAAAATATTCAGCGAGCTCAATGATCCGATTGATCAGCGGGAAAGATTTGCGACCCAGGAAAACTTCCGGGCCAAAGGCGATGAAGAAGCCCAGCGCATGGACACGGACTTTATTGAAGCTCTGGAATACGGCATGCCGCCGGTAGGCGGAATTGGCGTCGGTATAGACCGTCTGATTGCCCTGCTGACCGATTCCAGTTCTCTTCGCGAAATTATCCTGTTCCCAACGATGCGACCGAAGGATAGCCACTAGTAATTAGCCATTAGAACATAGAAACATATTATGGAATCAAAAAACGTAAAAATTGTTGTGTTCGTTCCAGAATCTCATTCTGAAATAGTCAGGGAGGCTATGGGAAAAGCTGGTGCAGGTAAAATAGGTAATTACACCTTCTGTAGTTTTTCAACAAAAGGTCTAGGGAGATTTAAACCCATGGAGGGTGCCCATCCAACTATAGGCAAGGTGGGTACATTAGAAAAAGTTGAGGAAGAACGGATTGAAGTGGTGTGTGAACGTTCGAAATTAGCTGATATAATCGAAGCTGTCAAAACCGTTCATCCGTATGAGGAAGTGGCTTTGGATGTTTATCCTTTGGAGTCCTAAGTCCTAATGGCTAATCACTAACTACTAAAAAATGCTTGATATTAAATATATCCGCGAACATGCGGAAATAATCAGGGAAAATTTGAAGAACCGGGGAGTGGTTTTGGTTTTGGATAAATTATTGTCTCTTGACCACGAACGCCGCAATTACATTAATCAGATAGAAGAAATGCGCGCCCAGCGCAATCAAGGTTCTAAAGGCAAACCGAGCGATGAAGATATCGCAAAAATGCGCCAAGTCGGCGATGATATTACACGTTTAGAAAAAGAACTGGCCACCATTGAAGCTGATTATAATAAGCTCATGATGGCAGTGCCCAACCTAACTCATCCTGAAGCGCCTATTGGTACCGAGGTTGATTTTAAAGTTCTTGAAACTAATGGCCAGCCCCCAGAATTTGATTTTAAACCAAAAGATCATGAAGAATTAATGACGGCATTGGACTTAATTGATTTTGAACGAGGAACTAAGGTAACCGGTAATAAATTCTTTTTTGTTAAAAATAAATTAGTTCAATTAAACCACGCTCTTATTCAGTACGGCATGGATATTGTAAGTAAGCATGGATTCAAACTGATAGAAACACCAGACTTAGCGAAGGACTCAATCCTAGAAGGGATCGGATTTAATCCTCGTGGCCCGGAAACCCAGGTTTATTCAATTCAAGATAGCGATTTAAGTTTAATTGGAACCGCAGAAATAACGGTGGGAGGATATCATGCCAATGAGATCCTGGATTTATCAAAAGGCCCGATTAAATATGCTGGCATCTCACATTGTTTCAGGACTGAAGCTGGCGCTTATGGTAAAACATCAAAAGGATTGTATCGAATACACCAATTCACGAAACTGGAGTTATTCATTTTCTGCAAACCGGAAGAAAGTGAGATTATGCATAACCACATCTGCGAGGTAGAAAAAGAATTAATTTCTGGATTAGAAATACCATATCGAGTCATTGATATTGCCAGTGGAGATCTTGGTGGTCCCGCTTATAGAAAATTTGATATAGAAGCCTGGATGACCATGAAGAATGATTACGGTGAAATTACTAGTGCTTCCAATTGTACTGACTACCAAGCCCGCCGATTAAATATCAGATATCGCCAAGAAAATGGCGAAACTGAATTTGTTCACACACTTAATGGTACAGCCTTGAATAATAGCCGTTGGCCATTAATTATTGCCGAAAACTTCCAAACCAAAGATGGTGGAATCAAAATTCCTAAATTACTTCAGAAATACACCGGCTTTAAGGAAATTAAGCCCCAGAAATAAGTGAGACCTGTCGATGTTAAGAAATTTAAATATGGAAGCAATCTGGCGTCGAAACGACGCCGAAACTTTAATATCCGAGCTATAGTAATTATTGTATTAGCTATTGTGGTTCTCGCTGGCATTGGTTACGCGCTTTTTTACATGCCTTGGCTAAAAGTAAATACAATTAATCTTGAAGGATTAACCAGTCAGCATCAAACCGAAATTCAACAGGCGATAGAGCAGAATTTAGACGGTAAAGTTTTAGGGATTCCGGTCGGACGAGATATTTTATTTGTCCGGCCAGGTTCGTTGGCGGCCGATTTAACTTCGCAGTTCTCTTTTTTAGACAATATTTCTATCCAGAAAAAATATTTTCACACACTTAAAGTCGTAGCCACCGAGCGCCAAGCGGAAGGAGTGTGGTGCTTTGCTTCAACTTCATCAACCAATGGTCCTGATTGCCGATATTTTGACCATAATGGCATAACTTTTGGTCAGGCTATTCAGTCGTCGGGCGTGTTGTTGCTCAATGTTGATGATATGCGGATTCAATCAGCCTCGACCTCTCTAGCCACAGTTGACCCAAGATTTTTTAAAGCCATCCAGGTGGTAATACCAGTACTCACAGGCCAAGATATAAAAGTTAAAAAAATTACCATCCCCGCCGACACTTACACTGAATTCGATGTTTTGGTAGGTTATAGTTCCGACGCTTCTATTTCAGGAAATTATTCTGTTAAATTCAGTCTGGATTCTGATTTGCAGAACCAACTGGATATCTTTCGCATCTTCAGAACCCAGAAAATGGCCAGTGGCACGCTTAGACCCCAATATGTCGATTTGCGCTTTGACGGCCGGGTTTACTTCAAATAGGTCGCTCGGATTCCACTTTTTCTTCCGGCTTCCGCTCGGGCTATTTATAGCATCTTCTCCTTATTTCTCTGGCCAGCCGAAGCCACTCCTGTCGGGCCATGCGGCTTTCAGCCGTTCCCGACATCCTCGGGCCGGCACCCAGAGAAATAGCGTCAAAGATGCTTAAATAGCAGCCGATTGTGCAGATGGAAGAAAAAGCGAAAAACCTCGCTATTTTTCAATAAAACAGCCGTCTTTATTGGGGTAGTTGACATAAAAGTCCCTACCTGCTATAATGGTAGTACACACTTGTTCTTTACAAGAGCCCTATCGGATAAGGTTTTAGGCCGTGCTTTAGCCGGCCTGGAATCTCTGTCGAAATGGGCTCGCAAAAACCAGTAAGTACGCTATTTTTCGGGCAACAACACATTTTTAGTGATAGGCCCATAGAAATTCATAGTAAGTTCGTCATAGCTAACGAGCGTAAGCCCTCCTCCGTATAACTACGGCCGGGCGAGTAAGTATTGGTTTTTGCGAGCCCGTTTAGTCGGGCTCTTAAATGTCGCATATGTCGCGACAAGAAGCTGACCGAGCCGCGCGCTCGTGGTGAGGGTACGTGGGGCTTGTAGGACCACGTCAAGCCCAACATCCGCCGAAAGCGTGCTGGCCTGGCCGGCGACCGGACGGCGTCGCGGAAGTAATGACTCCGCTGGTGCCGTCCGGACCCCCTTCTTCTCGCTTCGGCTTCGAAAGCTTCGAAAGCTTCGAGTGCTTCGAGGGCGATGCGGTGCACCGCATCGCCCAACGTTCTTTCAAGGAGGTGGCCCATGGGCTAACAATGCCCCGACCGTTCTGCGGCGGGGCGTTTTTTTATTCCAAAAAAACAAAAAAGAACGGAGTAAATCGAATTGGGCTTACGGTCCGGTTCGCGAGCATGTAGATAAAAACCTGCCGCAGGAGCAGGTTTATTATCGGTCCGAGAGGGACGTAAGCCCAATTCGATTTACGGAGTGACGTGCCAGACAAAAATCGAGTTCCCAATGACTTTCACTGGCGTGTATTTTTCAAGCCATAAATAGGGATGATTTGGGTCAACGGACGCTTCCTGATAGAATGTCGCGGAAATAGCCAACCAGCCGCCATTAGGATTTTCTCTTAGAAAAGCATCAGCACTGGTGTATTGTCCGCCGCGCATCCAAACAAAGGAATCACCAAGATAGAAAGAGGCATCAGCCCAGCCGAAATAATCGGTATATATCTTTTGAATATTATTTTGCTTTACAAAATCTCCCAAGCGCCAAAGGTCCTGGCCCCAATCAAGATTGGAATCAGCGACAAAGCGATGACCACCCGCCGGCCCGCCCGCGAATTCGTTAAAGTAAGTCAGATAGTACGGATAGACAGATGCGAATTCGGCAACATACCAACCAAGAAGAATAAAGACAAAAATCTTGAACCATTTTTTGATATTTTCTCTATTTATTACCGCTTCGATTTGACCGGCCACTAAGATGAAGATGAATCCATAAATCGGGATGAGATGGCGGATGCCGATATTGAGATTGGCATTGATACTGGCGACCATATAAATAATTATCCAAAGAAGCATCGTAAACCCGAGGAAATGCTCCTTAACCTTTTCTTTAAATGGTTTACGTTCTTTTCGCCAAGATTTGAAACCGAACCAGATAGCGCCAAGAAGGAGAATCAAGAACGGAATCGGTTCCTTGAGTGAATAGACAATCGGAAAATATGATTTGAACGACTGGCTTGAAACTTGCCCGAGATAATAAGTGCGGTTTCCGCCCTCTGCCCTCTGAGTGACCATGGCTAGTCCAAGACCAAATTGAGAGAACGGCCGAAGAACCGGTTTATCGGCGCTCCAGATAATAGCCGATTTTATTATCGGAACTCCGTAACTACCTAGGATTTGTATAGAATCGGATTTTTGTTGAGAGGCCGGATAATTTAAAATATGAAATTGATAAACCGGACCGACTACAACCACAAAACCGACGGCCATAACCAGAATGCTTTTAACGACTAACCGCCACATCGGTTTAAACCACTGGTTATGATGAGTCCAAGCCCAGGCGATTGCAGTAAGCACGAAGAATGGCACCAAAAGAAATGTCGAAAATTTGGTAAGCAAAGCCACACCGAATGATAATGCCGCTAACCAAAAATTAGCGGTGTTCTGTTCTTGGAGATAACGGACGAAGAAATAAGTTGAGAACAAAACCCCGAAGAGAGCGGCGATATCGGTTGTAACAAATCGGCTATGGGCAATAATGGTTGGACAAAAAGAAAACAAGAAAACGGCCAATAGCGCGGCGCGGGAGTTGTAGGTTCTTTTAGTCCACGCAAAAACCAGGATAGCAGAAAAAATAAAGAGAAGAATAAGGGGCAGTTTGGCGGCGTGAACAATGGCAATCGGGTCATCGCCGGAATGATAAATCAATAATCGTCCAAAATTCCACTGATCATTGACGCCATTAGGCGGATTAGCGCTGCCAATCTTTGGAATGATACTGGAATTTATATCAAGCGGGAGAAGAGCCAAACCGGCCAAGTCTTTAGCGAGCGGGGGATGTTCGGGATTAAATTCATAAGTCCGACCGATGATATAGGAATAACCGGCGCCGATGTGAGGAATTTCATCGACGATAGGCGAATCATGCCAGGCACTGGCGATAGCAATAACACTGGCAACCGCCACTAGAACACTGGCGATAAAAGAATGTTTTTTCATTATCGGATATGCCAAATAATGGCATTGGGGTTAAATTTATAATTAATTGATTGACTGGTGGTAAGATAAGTTAAATTCTTGGCGCGCTGGGTGGAAGGCAAAACTGTGTTAGTTAAAAACATCACTGTTTCCGCGGAAATCGGTAAGCCGTAAGCTTCAATGCTTGTCGAGGCATCAACGACGACATATTTCTTCTTGGAAATTGATTGGGCGTTTATCTGATTGGCAATATCAACATAATTTGCCGCAAAAGCATCGGCGGTTATTTGACTGGGCGCCCAAACATTGAAATAACGATTATATTCATAGAACCCCAGAGCGCCCATCAGCGCCAGTGCGGCCAAAACCGGAGCGATAAATTGGTAATGTCCTCGGCCTTCCCATGGATGAGTTACTGCCTCCCAGCCTTCGGAAGCGCTAAATAACCACATGAGGCCCCGGGCGGCAAAAATCATCACAATAGGAATGACACCAATGACTCGCAAGGCGTGCGGCGCTTCGGTGGAAAGGAAACCAGGGAGAAGCATCACAAAAAACCAGGCGAACATAAGCGTATGAACAGGCGAGAAATGACCGTGTTTGCGCCGGAGCCAGTGGTAAAGTTCTTTTATAAATCCAATAGCGAACAAAATGGCAATCGGCCAGCCGAGCATGGCTTGACCGTCTAAATTATGGCGCGGATTGCCATCACCGGCAAAAGTGAACATGCCTAGCGTGCGAACGACACTAGTAGCTAGTTCTTGGAGCGGTTGGGATTGTACAAAGACCGATTGGGTGCTTCGTTGTAAAAAGTTATCAGGATTTTTTAAAAAATAAATACCGATTGGTAGAGCAACGAAGAACGTTGTGATTATGAACAACGAAAATCCGCCCAGGAATCGGTTGCGGGTATGCTCGTAATTTTCGTGGTGGTAATCTTTTTTCAAGAACATCCAATAATTAATAAAGACCGCGATGACGATTAAAGGCGCGATACGATAGGAGAAATAGGTATAAAAACCTAGTCCGCCGAAAATGCCGGCCCAAAAGAAACTGCCCCAATGAGATTGTTTCAGTCCTCGCCAGAGGAAATAAAAAGCGTAAACCAAAATAAAAGGCAGCATGATAGCTCTAAAGCCAATACGTGAAAAATTTACATGCCAAAACGAAATAGCCAGCAGAAAACTTGAGATCACCCCGATCTTCCAGTCAAAAAGTTCCTTAGCCAATAAATAAAGACCGAGGACGGTTAAAACACCAAACATGGCCGATACGCCTCGCAAAGCCCAAGGATGAATACCAAAAAATTTAATGGCCAGAGCCTGAATATTGATGAATAATCCTTCCCGACCGTAATTTTCAGGATAAAAAATTTGATAATGCCCGGTGGCGTTGGCCACGAGCGCGTTTGAACCATTCATGGCCTCATCGGGATAGAGACCCGGAGGTGTTTGTTCAAGATGATAAAATCGAAAAAAGACGGCAACAACCAAAATAATAAGAACAACAAATACTTCACTGCTTGGTTTACACTTCATTTTTTATTCAGTTTTAATTTCCTGACTCTATTTTTACGGCTCCTTCTTCAATGATTGAGTCAGCTGCCTTTTTTTGGGCGGTTTCAGTCTCTTCCCAAACCCTATCTTGGTCTTTGGAGAATAGGTCTATATCCAGCAGCATTCTTGAAATGTCCTTCTCTTCCCGTTTTAGCGCGTCAATGAGACCGAATATAAGATAGTCAGGAAGCTCGTCTAGCTTATCCAGTATCTTTTCTTTTATATCCTCGTTAAGATCCGACTTGGCCAGTAATCCTGCGAGTTCTTCTGCGATTTTATTTTGTGTTTGTTCGTCCGGCATTTTATTGGTTGTTAATTTTTATTATGGATGTACGGAAAGTTGAGTTAGAACATCTCTCACATATTTGAGATCAAGCAAATGGCCTTGTTGCATATGTATATCAAGAGGATTCCCGGGAATATTCCAGATCTTGACTCCAATATGATTGTTTGGGTTACTAACCACACCTTTACCAAATCTAAGAAGTTGATCGTTATTTAAGTTGATTCCAAATTCATTTTTTGCGACATTACTGATAGTGTGCCAGACAGATTTATCCATTGGGTCCAAACCAGTCACTTGGGGTAACGATTCAGTCCCAGGAAGAATTGGCTTAGGTGGCAATAAAGGCATTGCTCCGGCACCGGATAGTTTCGAGAACAATATAGCGATGCCGCTCAGCCAAAGTGTCGATTCAACGGCCCCATAAAGGTACCTCATTTTCCATTTGTTCCAGCCACTCTCTCCTGCATCAAATCCTTGCCGGTATAGTTTTATATAGTCAGTCATACTGTCTAAAGCCGTGTTCTTCCTGATGTTCTTGATATTTTGGCGGAGGAGCGGTTCTATTTGGGCCCACTTTTCTTCGGTCAATCCTTTTGTTCCTCCGGTGCTTATGAATTTTTCAAGCCGTTTACTTAATCGCTCTTTTGCATCGGCAACGATGCTATCTTCCACGTGTTCATTAACTAAAATACGTTCACCCAGAACTTCATTAGAAACCTGCTCAAGCTGTTTTTTGTCAGCATCTCTGAATGTTTCCCCTTCTTTTATTAATCCGGCTTCTTTGGCTTTTTTAGTGAGTTCGTCAAATGGCACGTAATCTTCTATCTTAACGAGACGGGACTGAGTTTCCGTATCTCGGCCGACATCCCTAGTGGCTCGTCTGAATTTTTCAGCATGAATGTATTCAAGCGCACCAGCTGTCGCCAGTCCTTTTGCCCGTTCCTTCCAAAATGGCCATATTGACTTGACTTTATCCTTGGCAGTCTCATACTTTGAGCGCACCGAGTCCTTAAAGCGCTTACCCCAACCTTCCTTCCTATTATTTTTCAGATTTTCAACCGCCCCTTGTCGCGCTTCGTTGACTGATGCCTGTTCTTTTTCTCTTTGTGGTGCTGGTGTCCTTTGTTCAGCTTCCTTGGCTTCTTTCAATAAACTCTCCCAATAGTAGCGTGACAACACGCCTTGGCTCTTAGACAATTCAAATTGCCGCTGGATATACTCAACGGACATCTGCTCGGGGTGGTCTTCCAAATGGTGCAACGTAGGCGGGGGTTCCGTCGGTTCTGATTCGCGCATCTGGTCTATGTCCCGCTTGTCTTTATTGAATTCTTCCCGGGCGGTCTGATAGACATCAATGTTACCAGCGTCTTTTGCCACCATCATGTCATCATACTCCTTGGCGGCCTTTCTGATGGCTTCGGATGCTTCCACTGATTCTATCTCTACAATCCCTTGTCGCATGCCGACTGGTCTGTCTTCTCCTATTTTAAAACCTCTTTCTTTATCTCTGTTGTATTCTGATTCTTCCATCTGCTCCCTAGTCATAGGGGGCTTATTTTGAACCAACTCTTCCTCCGCTTCCTTTAGGGCGTCTGGGCCGACACGCTTATCGATTGTCTTATAACCTCTTTCCTTATCCTCGTTGTATTCGCGTTCTTCTTCCTGCTCGTCTTTTTTAATCGGCTCCAGCCTTGTTTCTGTAGGCATATTTATGAGTTATAATTTTGATTTTATGATAGCATTCGTGTTGCAAGTTTCAAATTTAATTATCCACATTAAATAAAGCATTCTAGCCGATAAAAGAGTAGAATATCTATATGGAAGGAACTCCCGAACAGCAAGTCCAACAATTAAAGAAGGAATACGAGCGCCGAGTAGCCGAAATACAAAAAGCCACCGAAACCGGCGAGCGTTCTTCTGAGATAGCCCCCGAACATCAGGCCGTTTCAGAAGTGACGGAAAATATGATTCAGGAGCAGGATCCGGGATTCAAAGCTTCTTCTCACGAACCTGGCCGAACGGCTGACGAATTGCCGGAAGAAGCGCAGGCAAAAGTTAGATCATGGGTCAGCCTGGCTCTTAATGATCCTTCGGCTGGCGTAAAAGCGGCCAAAGATTCAGGTGACCCGTCTCTTTTCGATCCACTTCATAAGGCCCTGACAAGCAACGAAGTTTTTCAAGAGATGGTAAAGCGGGGGAAACTGCCGGAGCTTAAATAATTCACGTGTCTATATTTCTCGTTGGCGTATATGGTGTCGTTCTTGTTTTAATCCTCATTGCGGCATTAATTACGCTTAATTCCATGCGGTCCAAAGGTTCGATTGCACGGGCGCTTAATATGGCGCTTTTTTCGGTTAGTCTGCCCCGTCCGGCTCCGCCAGGCACTCCAGGCGCTTCTCCACGACCTGAAAAAGAGCTTATCGGCGTCATGGAGCAATTGTATGGCTCCTTTACCAACATTCATGCCAAGGGCTGGAACAAGTTTGTTTATGGCGAACCGTACCTGGCCCTGGAAATTGCTGTCAGTCATACTGGCCAAGATATCCAATTTTATATGGCTGTACCCCGAAGCATTGAAGATATATTTGAAAAACAAATTCATGGCTTGTATCCGGAAGCGCAAATCGACCAGGTCCAGGATTATTCCGTGTTCCACCCCGGTGGTGCGACAGCTGGCGCTTATGTCGCTCAAAAAAACAATTCAATCCTACCTGTTAAAACTTATCAAAAACTGGAAAGCGATTCGCTGGGCGAAATTTTGGCCGGGCTTTCCAAAATAAACAATAAAGGTGAAGGCGCGGCATTACAAGTTTTATTTAAACCATCCCACCAAGACAGCCAGCGTAAATTTGCCGAAAAGGTAGTCCGTCAAATGCAACAAGGCTACCAGCTTAAAGATGCTGTTAATCGGGTCAAGCATCCACCCAAAGAACCAACGCCGGAAGAATTAGCTAAGCAACAACCTAAAGTGGTGACGCCATTTGAAGAAGAGGTGATTAAAAGTATTCAGGCGAAATCGGCCAAGCCGTGGTTTGATGCCAATATTCGATTAGTGGTCTCGGCCGAATCCGAACCCCGAGCCAATCAATTACTGGATATTTTGGCCGGCGCCTTGGCCCAATTTTCTACGACTAACCAGAATGAATTCTCGGTCAAAAAGATGGCTGGCCGGTATCTTCGTTCGTTGCTTTTTAATTTCTCTTTTCGCATGTTCAATGAGAGACAAAAAGTATTGCTTTCATCGGAAGAGCTGGCCAGTCTGTATCATTTTCCGGTTTCAGCCACTGCCGCCGGTGTTAAATTTGTAAATTCCAAATCCGCTCCGCCGCCGCTTAATCTTCCGGACGAAGGAATAATTCTTGGTAAAAATGTTTTTCGGGGTGTGGAAAAAGAAGTTCACATGACTGATGCCGACCGCCGCCGGCACCTGTACGTTATCGGGCAAACCGGTACCGGTAAAACCGTGTTTATGAAGTCCATGCTCCGTCAGGACGTGGAAAATGGCCAAGGCGTCTGTGTTATTGATCCGCACGGAGATTTTGCCGAATTTGTTTTATCAATCGTGCCGCCCGAACGGGCTGAAGATGTGATTTATTTTGACCCGGGCGATGTCGATTATCCGATGGGCTTGAATATGCTGGAGATAGACCCGACCCATCCTGAACAAAAATCAATGGTTATTGACGAGCTTTTCGGAATTTTTGACAAGCTCTACGATTTGAAAACTACTGGCGGTCCGATGTTTGAAAAATATTTCAAAAATTCCGCTTTGCTTCTGTTGGATGATTATGTCCACGAAGTTCCGACGCTGGCCGATATTTCTAGAGTGCTGGTGGACGATGCTTATCGCGCCGATAAATTAAGTCGCGAAACCAATCCGCTGGTGTCCCAATTCTGGAAACTTGAAGCCGAGAAAGCTCAAGGCGAACAAAGTCTGTCTAGTATGGCGCCGTATATCACTTCCAAAATCACTTCGTTTGTCTTTAATGAATTCCTTAGACCCATTATCAACCAGCAGAAAAGTTCGTTTAATTTCCGGGAAGTGATGGATAACCAGAAGATTTTAGTCGTGAATTTGTCCAAAGGCCGGATTGGCGATCTAAATGCTAATTTGCTGGGTATGATTATTGTCGGCAAACTTTTGATGTCGGCGCTGTCGCGGGCGGATATTGTGGACGAATCGGCCCGCAAGGACATGTATTTGTATATAGACGAGTTCCAGAACTTTACCACCGACAGCATCGCCACCATTCTCTCGGAAGCGCGCAAATATCGCTTGGATTTGATTATTGCCCATCAATTCATTAAACAATTAAAAGAAGGCATCCGCGATTCTGTTTTCGGTAATGTTGGCTCCTTGGTCTCTTTCCGCATCGGTCCCGATGATGCCGAATTCATGAAGAATAAATTTGAACCGGTCTTCTCGCCCCAGGATTTAATCAATATTGATAATCTGAACGCTTACGCTAATTTATTGGTCAACGGCCAGACCACCCAACCATTCAACATGAAACTAGAAACCGAACGCGTGTTCGGCGCGGGCAATCCCGAAATGACAGAATACCTGAAACAGCTTTCCCGTTCTAAGTATTCCCGTATCCGCCAAGAGGTCGAAGACGAAATCAAATCAAAATTTAATCAAAATAAATCATGAACCACGAGATGCCAGATGATTTAGGAGAAAGAGAGATTGAGAGCTATCCATTTTTAAAAGAATTTTTTTCAAAAACAAAAAGTTCTGGTACAACAGCAAGGGAGCTTATGAAAGATTTTCACGAACAGTTGCGAGGACCCTCTACTGTCGAAGAACTCCAAATTGAATGGGATAGACTTCGAATTGAGATTGAGAAGGTCTGTATTAGGTCAGATGTAGAGGCGGGAGAATCGGAAGAATTATTTTTAGAACTGTCCCGTAAAATTGCAGTGTGTAGGACCGTGTTAGACCTAAAAAAGAATCAATAAATAACAAATAAACTATGAGTTTTGTCTCAAAATTTACGAAGAGAGACTTGGGGTTCGCAGTACTGACGGGAGCGTTGACAGGGACGATTGGGTGGCAGATATTCGTGTTTTTAAAAACGCCTGAAGTTTACGGTTTGCCGTGGATGTCGCTAATTGTCATTGTGCCGATTGTCTGGATTCTCGGCGTGATGCTCGGCTACTTGCTTGGCCAATGGCTGAACTTCTTTAATCAATTTGGAAAATTCGCCGCCATTGGTTTTACTAATTTTGCCGTTACGGCTGGCGTATTGAATATCCTCTTATACAATACTGGTTATACTTCCGGCATCGGCTACTCAATTATTTCCGGCGCTTCTTTTATCGTCGGCGTACTCTCCAGTTACATCTGGAACAAGTATTGGGCGTTCAAATCCAAAAATAATGAAGGCGGTGCAGGTGAGTTTGCTAAATTTTTTATTGTGACCATTATCGCTTTCATTGTTAATGTGAGTATTGCCTCGCTGGTCGTCAACTTTGTTCATCCGCTGGGAGGTTTAACCCCCAATGCTTGGGCCAATGTCGGCACTGTCGCCGGCTCCGCTTGTGGTCTCATCTTCAGCTTCGTCGGCTTCAAACTGGCCGTCTTCAAGTAGTACGGAACAAACTCTTAAAACCAAAAGGGCTTGACTGCTGTTGTCAAGCCCATCGGGGAAAGAACCACATGCTTCACCTCGCCAAATAAATTAAATCAACGATGGCAAAGATGATACAGCCCCAGGTCACGAGCGGCCTCGGATTCACTCCCGCGACAAGAAGTGCAACAAAGAACAACGAGATAAGGACAATTTTCACAATTTTCTTTATCACCACGCACCTCCTCCCTTTTTAGAATAAGGCATGTGGAATTATTGTCAATCTAGAGACTTTAATATTTTTGAAAATTGATATACTGTAGTTGAGCAATGTTATATCGCAAATACAGGCCTCAATCCTTCTCACAAGTAGTGAGGCAGGAACACGTCGTCAGAACCCTGGAAGGGGCGATTTCGAGTGGGCGAATCGGCCAGTCTTATTTGTTTACCGGGCCAAGGGGAACAGGGAAAACGACTCTGGCTAGAATCTTTGCCAAGGCTTTGAATTGCGCCGAGTTTGGTAAAAAAGGTGCAGTGGTGCCCTGCAATGCTTGTGTGGCGTGCCTCGCGGTCAATAATGGTATCTCTCTTGATCTGATTGAAATAGATGCCGCTTCCAACCGCGGTATTGATGAGATTCGCGCTCTTAAAGAATCGGCCCAAGTGGCTGCTCCGTCCGGCGGATACAAAGTTTTTCTCATTGATGAGGTTCACATGCTGACCAAGGAATCATTCAATGCTCTTTTGAAAGTGCTGGAAGAACCGCCTTCACATGTGGTTTTTATTCTGGCTACGACTGAGCCGCACAAAATTTTGACAACCGTGCTTTCGCGCGTTCAGCGCTTTGATTTTAA
This sequence comes from Candidatus Yanofskyibacteriota bacterium, assembly GCA_903830625.1. Lineage (GTDB taxonomy): Bacteria > Patescibacteriota > Minisyncoccia > 2-02-FULL-40-12 > GWA2-44-9 > 2-01-FULL-41-21. Next base: position 4,500 of record CAIKUK010000012.1, on the reverse strand, counting down.
ACGCATCACGCCCGGCGATATTGCCGGAAAATTAAAATCTATCGCCAGAGTCGAGAAAATTCAGATTGACGACGATGCTTTACTGGCCGTGGCCAAATCGGCCGACGGCGCGCTTCGTGATGCCGAAGTGGCTTTGACCAAAATTCGTAGTATGATTCCGAGTGGTCAGATCAGTCTCGCTCAAGTCAGTAATGTGCTGGGTCTTATTCCTTATACCTACCATCCGCAATTCATGGGTTATCTAGCTTCCGGCGACAAAGCCTCCGCTGTGGCCCTGATTCATAGTATTCATGATGCTGGTATGGATTTGGAACACTTCACCAAAGAATTTATTTCATATGCCCGGGGCGCGTTGCTCTCGCGGGTCAATCCAACCCTCTCAGGTTCAATTGAAGGTCCCGAAGCTCATAATCAATTCGTCACATTGGCATCTATTGACAATGATAAGCTTATTAAGATAATAAATGTTTTCACGCTTGCCCGCAGTCAAATTAAGTTTTCCCCCATTCCTCAACTTCCTCTGGAGCTTGCGGTGATGCAACTCTAATTGAAAAAAAGCCCGAAATAGGGCATAATAGTTTTAATTTGCGGGATCGTCTAATGGTAGGACATGGGCCTTTGAAGCCCAGTATCTTGGTCCGAATCCAAGTCCCGCAGCATGTTTAAGAAATACTTACAATATTTAAAAGATAATCCGGAAGGGTACTGGTTTAAACGGAAACTTTATGGCTGGGGCTGGACTCCGGTGACTTGGCAGGGTTGGCTTGTCGTGGTTATTGGCATAGCTATTCTTTTTGCCGGTGTTTACGTTGGGGATACTGATGACGCTCCTGGCGCGGCGCTCTTAGGCTTCCTGCTGATGATGACGCTTATATTTACTTTCGGTTACTGGAAAGGAGAAAAACCGCGCTGGCAATGGGGGAATGATGTCGATGAATAAGTAGTAGTGGATAGGAGGCAGTGAATGGGGAAAAAAGCGGAACTGTGCAAGACGGATACGTTTTTCTGTGAGCGATGCAGCACGGTGAACGGGTACAACTGCTACACCGTCTTTGCCTTGATTAAGGGAATCAAGAAGTGGATTTGCACGAAGTGCTTTCAGCTCCTGGGGGAGAGCTAATTCCCCCTTCTTTTTCTAATGATTTGGTTTATTGACCGGGCTTATGACAAGGTGTATCGTTTGGGTATAACAATTTAACCAATAAAAATATGATTTTTTACTATATTTTATTCGTGTTCTTTGTCTTCATTTTTCCGGGTTTACGGACGGTCAAGCAGTATAAACAAGGTGTCGTCTTTAGATTTGGCAGAATTGTCGGCACCAGAGGGCCGGGCTTGAGCATGATTATTCCTTATTTTGAAAGCATGAGAAAAATAGATTTGCGAACCGTGACTTTGCCGGTCCCGCCCCAGAAGATTATTACTAAAGATAATGTGTCAGTAGATGTCTCGGCGGTGGCGTATTATCGCATTACCGACGTGATTAAAAGTATCGTCGCTATTCAGGATGTTCAAGCGGCGATAGACCAGATTGCCCAGACCTCGCTTCGCAATATTGTCGGCAAATTCCAGTTGGATGAAATTCTTTCCGAAAGAGAAACGATCAATGCCGAGATCACGAAGATTCTTGACGCCTTTACGGAAAGCTGGGGCGTCGTGGTCAGTTCGGTGGAAATAAAAGATATTCAATTGCCCGATGACATGCAACGGGCGATTGCCAAGCAAGCCGAAGCCGAACGAGAAAAGAGAGCGAAAATCATTTCCGCCGAAGGCGAATTCTTGTCCGCCCAAAAACTGGCCGACACCGCCGATATTATGATGGCTCATCCCATTGCGCTTCAGTTGCGTAATTTGCAGACCCTGGCCGAAATTGCCACCGAGAAGAATTCCACTATCATTTTCCCGGCACAATTCATGGGTACTATCAAGGATATCCAAGGATTCCTCGCTGAAGAAGTTAAGAAATAATAAAATATGGAAAACCTTCAAATTCTGCTGACACTGATAGTCATCTTTTCGGTTCTGCTTTTGATCTTCAGAAAAGCCGTGCTTTGGTACTGGAAAGTGAATAAAGCCATAGATTTACTGGAAAAAATAGAGAAAAACACCAGAAAAGATAACCATACCGGTTGACAGGTGTGGTATAATTAAATAGTAAGGTGAAAGGAGTAAGAGAGATGTTTCTTGGACGTCGTTGGCTCCGCCAGCTGGCCTGCCCGGCCAGTTGCAGCTGCGGTTGCGGAGCAGGGTGACTCAGGGCGGCGGGACTTGTCCCGCCGCCCGCTCTTCTTTTTTTACGGGGTTTTATTATAATTAGGTTAAGCTTTAAAACGCCGGATTCAGTAATGCGGCGCATACATTATGAAAGGATATGTCATAAATATAGAAGAAGCGTCTATTCAGAATGAGAATTTTCGTACGGTTTTATATACCGCCAAGAATAGCCAATTGGTAGTGATGAGCATAAATGCCGGTGAAGATATCGGAGAAGAAATACATCAGCTTGACCAGTTCATTCGCGTTGAAGAAGGACAAGGCAAAGCGATTTTGGATGATGTGGAACATGAAATTAAAAGCGGATTTGCGGTAGTCGTTCCGGCCGGCGCCAAACACAATATCATTAATACCTCCTCCGACACGCCTCTTAAACTTTATACCGTTTATTCTCCACCTAATCACAAGGATGGGAAAATTCACAAAACCAAAGCTGATGCCGTAGCTGATGAAGGAGAGCATTTTGACGGGGTTACGAGCGAGTAGACTAATCATAAAAGCCGGCCAGTTCAACTGGCCGGCTTTTATGGTACAATAAGGTAAATAATCAAATAAAAACATGAGTTTAGAACGTCCCACTGTTGTAGATAAAAATATAGAAAACAATCCAGAAAAAATCTGGAAACGTAAAGATAAAAGTTCGAAACGGCTTATTACGGCTTTGGAAGTTTTCACTAAAGTTGCGGTTCGGGAGGTGAAAGTTGATGGTCTTGAACACGTCCTTGAAATACCTTCTGACCGGAAGGTGGTTATCGCTGTATCTCACGCGTCAGATTTGGATTTACCTCTAGCGGCCGGCCTGCTTTCCAAGTATTTTGATGTGATAATCACCAATCAATCTATCCAGTATAAATTCAGCCAGGATATGGGGTCCAACGTGGGAATGAAAGTTTTAGGGACGGGAAACTTCTTGCCCATAGATTGGGAATTGCCTGCGAGTGGTAAACCAAGAAAATTTAATCCCGAAAATTTCAAACCAATGGCTGATGCAATGCAGGATGGTAGAAGTATTATAATTGCGGGCCATCAGCCGTCACATCAAGGTGTCGTGGAGCGCAGTGGGTATGGTGCCGTTTATTTATCGGAAATAACCAATGCGGTGGTATTACCAGTGGGAGTAGATGTCAAATCAGATGAAGGAACCAAGGTTGGAATGTCTGACCATAAAATCAAGACACTTCTGCAAAGGCCAGCTGCAGATATTAAAATAGGGCCGTCTTTTGAACTTCAACATATTGAAGGGCTTGATAGATTGGCCGAAATTATCGAAAAAAGAAAAAAGGGAGTAACAATAGACAAACAGGAACTGCAAGAATTCGATTCTCTTAAGGAGCAGTTAAAAATCCAATCTAGGATTCTTATTGATAAAATAGTGGAGTTAATGCCATCCGAAAAACAGCCCAAAGAAGAAAATCATGAATAATATTGTTGACGAAATAGCCGAGGATATAACGAAGCGGCTGGAATCTAATTATTTTCCCGGGTTCGGTATCATGCCGTCAAGCGATCCTAAGTCGAATTATTATAACCAACTCTGGTCAAGAGATTTTGCTCATGCGGCTGGAAATTATTTCACCATTACTAACCCGCAGGCAGTAGTAGACTCTTTGCGAACAATCTTTAAATACCAAAGAGCAGATGGCGCGCTTCCTTTCAGGGTGGAGCGTCAGTATTTGCTATTGCGTTTAGTGCCCGGCCTGCGTTTTTTGGCATGGCCCTTGTTTGCTTTGATAGAACGCAAAAGCAAGGGTTGGCCGGAACGTCCAGTATACGAAGGTCAAGATTTTTCCGGAGCCGAGGATACGGTGCCGGTAATTTTAATTTCAATCGGAAAATTATTTGAAAATTCAAAAGAGGGGGAGGAATTTGTCAAAAGTCATATTAAACAAGTAGAAAAAGCCGTTTCTTTTTTTAAAACAAAAATAGACCCTGACGACGGTTTGGCATTTTTTAAAAATCATACCCCGGATTGGGCCGACAGTATCAATCGGGGCGGGAAACTGTCGGATATAAACATTTGGTGGGCCCAAAGCCTCAAATACATGCGTGATATATATACCAAGCTTGGCCAGGATACTAAAACCAAAGAATATGGAGCTGAGTTCGAAAAAGTTAAAAAAAGCATCCTCCAAAAACTTTACAGCAAGGATGGATATTTCAAAGCGACAGAGGCGGATAACCGGATAGATGCCGTGGCTTCTATTTTCGGGGCCATGTATTTACTGG
>CAIKUK010000011.1 GCA_903830625.1 Candidatus Yanofskyibacteriota bacterium | reverse complement strand
TTTTGTTTTTGGCGGCTACCTACTTTCGCCTTTTTAGATTTTTTGGTAAAAGAAATAGGGGAGGTGCTGATGGCGTCCATAATTGTTCCCGGGAAAGTTGTTATCCGTTTCGTTCCTGATGTGCCGGTTGAGACTATGGCGGAGTTCAAGGAAATTCTCGATTTGGCTGGGGCTAACCCAGATTCCGAGACTGTTCCTGGGGCTTTCCTGCTAACCGTACCGCCAGGCACAGAAGCAGGCTGGATCGCTTCCATGCGGAAGCGATCAAACATCGCCTCCGTCAATCATCACTCGGAGAGATTTCCACCACCCACGCGCTAATTCGCGAGTAGTGGTGAAGAGCGGGCTTTCGAGCCCGCTTTCGCTTTTTAATTATAAATGTATAATGATTTTATGCTTTCTAGAACTCAAAAACGGATTTTTATCGGCAGTATCTACATTTTAATTTTAGCGGTGATTGTGGGCGGAACTTTGTATATAAAATACCGGCCAACCTGTAATGATGGAATAAAAAATGGGCAAGAGGAGGGCGTGGATTGCGGAACGTTAGCCTGCGATGAAGCCTGTGTTTCGCCGGTCCAAGCCTTGGTTGTTCAGAATGTGCAATTAGTTAAAACACCGGCGGGGGATTTTGATATGGCGGCGTTGGTTTATAATCCGAACGTGGATTACGGCACCGATGCGGCTGAATATGATTTAGTAATTTCCGATCCGGCCGGTAATGAAGTTTCACGCCAAAACGGGTCATTCTATATTTTGCCCGGCCAAACAAAGTATATTGTCCGGACTTCAATAAAAGGCATTCCCGATAATGCTTCGGCCCAGATGGCCATTAAAAGCGTTGATTGGCAAAAAGTAGTTTCGGTTCAGGATATTAATTTTATTGTTACTCGGGAAGCAGTCACACCTGGCAATAACCTGACGACCTACCAAGCTGTCATCACTAACAATACTAACTTTGACTTTGACACGATTGATGTCAGTATGGTCGTAACCGATGCTTCTGGCGCGATCATAACCACGAATATGACCAATTTCCAGACGTTTCTTTCGCAAGAGAACCGTTCTATCAAGGTGGTCTGGCCGTTCGTGTTGCCAGTTGGCGCCAGAATTCAAACCGAAGTGGGGACGAATGTCTTTAATAACGCTAACTTCTTAAAACGCAATGGGACTCAAGAAAAGTTTCAGCAGTATTATTAATCAATATTTTTCTGGTATTGATCGTCCTCTCTTCGCCACCGTGGTGGCGCTCTGTTTATTTAGTCTTTTTGATTTGTATGGTATCGGTGGTGTCAATAATCCTTATTTTAGCAAACAGGTTATCTTTGTAGTGCTGGGCGTAATTATGATGGTCGTCTTTTCTTTTTTTAATTATCGGTACTTGAAAAACAATTCTCTGGCCGTATTTGTGCTCTATGTAATTTCGGTGGCGCTATTACTGGTACCGTTCTTATTCCCCTCAATTCGAGGTGTGAGATCATGGATTGCTATCGGCGGATTAACCTTTGAACCGGCCGAGTTCGTTAAATTGGTGCTGATTATTTTGATGGCCAAATATTTTTCTCAACGCCATATTCATATTAATGATTATCGTCACATCATTGTTTCGGGATTATATTGCATGATTCCAATCGGCATTACTCTAGTTCAGCCTGACTTTGGCTCGGCCATCGTGATGTTCTTTATCTGGGTAGGCATGCTGATGGCCATCGGCCTCAATCGTCGGCAGTTTTTTGTACTGGCTGTGTTGTTATTAATAATCGGTACTGCCGGCTGGGCCTTTGTTCTAAAACCTTATCAAAAGGTCAGAATTGTCTCATTCTTGAACCCAGGTAGTGATCCGTACGGCAGCGGGTATAATCTTATCCAGTCCAAAATCGCTATTGGAGCGGGGCATTGGTTTGGCAGTGGCTGGGGGAAAGGTCCGCAGACATCAAACGGATTCTTGCCTGAACCGTACAATGATTTTATATTCGCTTCGACCGCTGATCAGTTTGGCCTTGTTGGTATTGGCGCTGTTCTGGCCGCCATTACTTTTTTAATCTCTCGGATAATGCATATTGCCAGCCGGGCAACATCCAATTTTGGCAGACTCTTCGCTATCGGGCTGACGATTATCATTACTGCCCACGCCGTCATTGGTTCAGGGGTAGATCTGGGCTTATTGCCGGTCACAGGCATTCCGTTTCCGTTCATCAGTTACGGCGGAAGCAGTCTCTGGTCGCTTCTTATTGGTTTGAGCATTCTGCAGAGCGTGCGTCGTTATGGTTAATTTTAAAAATTATAATTATGGGCATGAAATTAAAAATTATTCTCAAAAATAAAGAGAGCGTGGAGGTGCAATTAGTCGATGATAAACAAGTTCTGGACATGTTGATAATGCCCCTTGATTTTAGCTTTGATAAGGTGTTACTAACTTCTATTGACAAACTTTTGAAAAGGAATAGAATAAGGAAAGTGTCACTCCTCGAAGTAGTTCTTGAGGGTTTTGAGGAAGAGTCAAGTATGTCCTCCTTAATTGCCAGAACAGTTGTTGAAGCTCTAAAAGTCAAGTAAATTGCGGGCTATTGAGTCTTCGCTGGCCCTGCCGACGAGTGCTCAATAGCTAACAATTCGCCCACCTTGCCCTGGACGCAAACTAGAAAATAATAAACGAATAAAAAACACGCACAGCCTAGAGAATTGTGTGTGTCTTTATCGTCGTCTATTAGTGGCATCGGGCGGTGGGTGGTAATAATCGACTGGTACGGGGGTACCTGTTGTCGTTGATCGTTATGAATCGAAAATTATTTTCTAAATTTGATATCGACCAATTTGAAGCCCCGAACCTTGTTCAAGTTCAGTTAGATTCATATAAATGGTTTTTGGATATCGGTTTTAAGGAACTCCTTTCCGAGGTTTCGCCGATTGAAGACTGGACCGCCAAAGAACTGCAGTTAAGTTTTTTGGATTACAAACTTGAAGAGCCAAAATATAACGAGCGCTTAGCTATCGAGAAGAACACTTCCTATGAAGCGCCGTTAAAAGTAAAGGTCGGTCTCCAGAATAAAAAAACCGGACAGTATCGCGAGCAGGAATTGTTCATCGCCGACTTTCCTTTGATGACGCCTCGCGGAACGTTTATTATCAATGGCGTCGAACGTGTTGTTATTTCGCAACTCATTCGAAGCCCAGGAGCCCTTTTCTCGTTATCTCGCTCAAGCCGCCAACAGCGGTTTTTCGGTGCCAAATTAATTCCGGCCCGCGGGGCTTGGCTTGAATTTGAAACCGAATACAACGGCGTGATTTCGGTCCGTATTGATCGCAAACGAAAAGTGGCCGCGACAGCCTTATTGCGCGCCCTCGGTTTGGCCAAGGACGAAGACATCAAAAAGACTTTTGCCGACGTGGATACCGACCCGAACATGAAGTACATCATGGCCACGATTCTGCAGGATCCTTCTTCTAATGAAGACGAGGGCTTCATTGAACTTTACAAGCGCGTTCGTCCGGGCGACCCGGCCACGCCGGACAATGCCAAGCAGATGATCATGAATTTGTTCACCAACACCTCCCGCTACGACTTGTCCAAAGTCGGCCGTTTCCGATTAAACCAGCGTTTCAATCAAAATGTAAATTACGACGATGCCAAAAATCGAGTTTTGCGCGTCGAAGACGTCGTGCTTATTCTCAAAGAGATCATCCGTCTTAACAATGATCCGACGTCTTTGCCGGATAATATTGACCACCTGGGCAATCGCCGCGTTAAGACTTTGGGCGAATTGCTTCAAGACCGCCTTCGAGTCGCTTTCTCGCGCATGGAGCGCAATATTAAAGACCGCATGTCGACGTCGGATGTGGCCACGGTTTTGCCGTCCCAGCTGATTAATGCCCGGCCCTTCGTCGCTGCGCTGAAAGAATTCTTTGCCTCCGGCCAGCTTTCCCAATTCATGGACCAGGAAAATCCGCTTTCGGAACTGGAACACAAACGGCGCTTAACCGCTCTCGGGCCTGGCGGTTTGACTCGTGAACGAGCTAGCTTTGAGGTCCGCGATGTTCACCCGTCCCACTATGGCCGTATTTGTCCGATTGCCACGCCAGAAGGCGCGAATATTGGTTTGGTCGGTCATTTGGCCATGTACTCCAAGATTTCTCCGTTGGGATTCATTTTGACGCCTTATCTTAAAGTTAAAGACAGCAAAATTACTGCCGAGGTTGTCTATATGGACGCGACCGAAGAAGAGCGGTTCATTATCGCTCAAGCTGGCGCTAAAGTAGATAAAGCCGGCAAACTTGTCGGTGATAAAATCCCGGTTCGTATTAAAGGCGAAGCTAACACCGCTATTGCCGGTGAAATTGATTTTATCGATGTTTCGCCCAAACAGCAGTTCTCTGTCGCCACGACTTTAATCCCGTTCCTCGAACACGATGACGCCAACCGCGCCTTGATGGGTACGAACATGCAGAAGCAGGCCGTGCCTTTGATTTCTCCGGAAGCGCCGTATGTCGGGACCGGTATGGAAGCCAAAGTGGCCCGCGATTCGGGGATGCTTATTATTTCTCCGGAAGCCGGCACGATTACCAAAGTTGATTCCGGCAAGATTGTTATGGAAACCGAAAAAGGCAAAGAGTATGAATTCAAACTTCTTAAATTCCAGCGTTCAAATAAATTCACTTCGTTAAACCAGCGCCCAATCGTTATTAAGGGCGAGAAAGTTAAGAAGGGCCAAGTTTTAGCCGATGGTCCAGCGACTGATGGCGGTGAACTTTCTTTAGGCAAGAACCTTCTCGTGGCTTATATGTCGTTCAAGGGCGCGAACTTCGAAGACGCCATCGTCCTTTCGGATCGGTTAGTTAAAGAAGACGTGCTTTCGTCTATTCATGTGGAAGATTACGCCATGGATGTCCGTGATACTAAACTCGGACCGGAACTGACCACTTATGATATTCCGAACGTGGCCATGGAGAGATTGAATGATTTGGATCCGGATGGCGTGGTTCGCGTTGGTGCCGAAGTCCACTCCCAAGATATTCTTGTCGGTAAAATCTCTCCGAAAGGAGAATCAGATCTGACCGCTGAAGAAAGATTGCTTCGCGCCATTTTCGGCGACAAGTCCCGTGATGTTAAAGATTCCTCGATGCGTCTGGAATATGGACGCCAAGGCCGCGTTGTCGATATTAAAACTTTTACCCGTGAAGAAGGCGATAAGCTGGATGTGGGCGTGATCAAACGCATTGAAGTTTCCGTCGCTCAACTCCGCAAGATCCAGGTCGGCGACAAACTGGCCGGCCGTCACGGCAACAAAGGTGTTATTTCGCTTATTTTGCCTCAGGAAGACATGCCGTTCCTCGCTGATGGTACGCCGGTAGATATCGTTCTTTCTCCGCTCGGTGTTATTTCCCGTATGAACATCGGTCAGATTTTGGAATCTCACCTTGGTCTCGCCGCCAAAAAGCTTGGCTACAAAGCGTCAACGCCGGCCATGGCCGGTCCGGAAGAAGAAGTGATTATGGAAGAATTAAAGAAAGCCGGTTTCCCGATTGATGGCCGCCAACAGCTTTTTGATGGTAAGACCGGTTTGCCGTATTCAAAACCCGTTCACGTCGGCGTCACCTATTTCTTGAAACTCATCCATATGGTAGAGGACAAGCTCCACATGCGTTCCATCGGGCCTTATTCGCTGATTACTCAACAGCCGTTGGGCGGTAAAGCGCAATTCGGCGGCCAGCGTTTTGGCGAAATGGAAGTCTGGGCTCTTGAAGGTTATGGCGCCGCGCATACATTGCAGGAAATGCTGACCATCAAGTCGGACGATGTTTTGGGCCGGGCGAAAACCTACGAATCAATCGTTAATGGCGAAGAAATCAAAGCCCCGCATTTGCCGGAGTCATTCAAAGTGCTTCTTTCGGAAATAAAAGGATTAGCATTAAACGTGGAACTGATGGAGAAGTAGCAATCAGGAATCCAGGGTGCTTAGGAGGCTAGTCCGCAGACTAAATCCCTAGAATCCTAGATACCTAACACCCTAAACAAAATGGATCTCGCTTCAATAAAACTTAAAATTGCGTCGCCGGAGGATATTCTCTCATGGTCTTATGGTGAGGTCACGAAACCGGAAACCATCAACTACCGCACTCAAAAACCGGAGCGCGAGGGTTTGTTTTCGGAAGCTATCTTTGGTCCGACCAAAGACTGGGAATGTTATTGCGGCAAATATAAGAGGATTCGTTATAAAGGCATTATCTGCGATCGATGCGGTGTGGAAGTGACCCGGGCCATTGTCCGGCGCGAGCGCATGGGCCATATTAAATTGGCCGCGCCCGTGGCTCATATCTGGTTCCTTCGTGGCGTGCCGTCCAAAGTGGCCACGATTCTCGGTGTTTCTCTGCCGGAACTGGAAAAAGTCGTTTACTTTGCGAGTTATATCGTTATGAAAGTGAATGAAGAGCTTAAGGCCGAAGCGATGAAGCGCATCGAAGGCGAATTTAAATCTAAAATCAAAAACGTTAAGAATGCCGAAGAAGAGGAAGCGCTTAAAGAACTCAAGGACCGCGAAAAGAATAATCTCCGCAATTTATTGAAGTATCAGGTTATTTCCGAACTTGATTTCCGAGATTTGTCGTTGAAATATGGCGAAGTCTTTGAGGCTGGTATTGGCGCCGATGCGGTCAAAAAATTGTTGGAAGAAATAAATTTTGATGACATTATTCCGGCTTTGGAAGGGGATATAAAAAATGAAGGTAATCCGCTCGAGTTCCGCAAGATGTCCCGCCGGTTGCGCTTCATTCGTGGAATGCAAAATGCCGGTATTCGTCCGGAATGGATGATTATCAGCATCTTACCGGTCATTCCGCCGGCTTTGCGTCCGATGGTGCCGTTGGATGGCGGCCGTTTTGCCACTTCCGATTTGAACGACTTATATCGTCGCGTTATCAACCGTAACAACCGATTGAAGCACCTCCTTGAATTAAAAGCGCCGGAAGTAATCACTAAAAACGAAAAGCGCATGTTGCAGGAAGCGGTTGATTCTCTCATTGATAATTCCATGAAGCGCAATCAGTCGGCCACCGCCGCTTCCACCGGCCAAAAGCGAGCTTTGAAATCTTTAGCCGACATGCTCAAGGGTAAACAGGGCCGTTTCCGGCAAAACTTGCTTGGTAAGCGCGTTGATTATTCCGCCCGCTCCGTCATTGTTGTCGGTCCGGAATTAGAAATTGACCAGTGTGGCTTACCTAAGCGCATGGCTTTGGAATTATTCAAGCCATTCGTCATCGGTATTTTAATCCGTAAAGAATTGGCCCATAACATTAAATCCGCCAGTCGCTTGATTGAACAGGAAACGCCGGACGTCTGGACAGCGCTGGAAGAGGCGATGAAAGATAAACTCGTTCTGCTTAACCGCGCGCCGACTTTGCACCGTCTCGGCGTTCAAGCTTTCAAACCGAGCCTAATCGAAGGCAAGGCCATTAAAATTCCAGCATTTCCAACTATGGCTTTCAACGCCGACTTCGACGGTGACCAGATGGCTGTCCATTTGCCGCTGACTGATGAAGCCCAGCGCGAAGCTCGCGAATTAATGCTGGCCAGTCATGCTATTTTAAAACCGTCAACCGGCGAACCAGTGCCAGCTATCAAGAACGATATTGCTCTGGGTTGTTACTACCTCACCGTTATCGCCGAGGGTGTCAAAGGCGAAGGCAAGATGTTCTATTCATCCGAGGATGCCTTGCTGGCTTACGAAAATGGTATCGTCGATATTCAGGCCAAGATTAAAATGCCGAATCCTGATATCAAAGACAAGATGGAATTATTCGAGACCAGTATCGGCCGGATCTTATTCAATCAAGCTTTGCCAGCTGACCACCCGTTCGTTAATAAAAAAATAACCAAAAGCGAACTTAAACACATGGAATTGGATATTTGGGATGAACGAGGCGAAGCAGTCACGGTTCAATTCTTAAACAATATTACTCAACTTGGATTTACTTATGCCACTATGTCTGGTGTTTCGTGGACGATTGCCGATTTGAGTCTGCCGCCCGAAAAACCTGAAATCATTGCTGGCGCCGACAAACTGATTGAAGAAAATCGCGCGGCCTATGACAGCGGTTTGCTGACTGAGCATGAACGAAAATACAAAGCCATTGAGATTTGGACCGAGGCCAAGGCCAAGTTATCTGTTCTCGTAAAGAAACAGCTTAAGCCGACCGGTTCTGCCTATATGTTGGTTGATTCTGGGGCTCGCGGTTCATGGTCCGTTCTCGACCAGCTCATGGGTATGCGTGGCATCATGGTTAACCCGTTGGGCGAATTAATGGAATTGCCGGTCAAGAATTCGTTCAAAGAGGGTATGCAGCCGCTGGAATACTTTATCTCTACTCACGGCGCCCGCAAAGGTCTCGTCGACACGGCCTTAAAAACCGCTGAAGCCGGCTATCTAACCCGCCGTCTCGTTGATGTGGCACAGGATGTGGTTATCCTTGAAGAAGACTGCAAAGACAAAGAAGGTTTCGTTCTCCATGCCGAAGATTCCAAGTTCAGCGGCGAACCTCTTTCCAAACGCATCAAAGGTCGCGTGATTATGGACGACATTATTGCTTCGGATGGCACCGTCATCGCCAAGAAGGGTAAAGTCGTCAACAAAGAAACCGCCAAAAAAATAGAAGAACTCAAATTGCCGACCGTGCGTATCCGTTCCATCGTCAAATGCAAAGCCACCAACGGTATTTGCCGAATGTGTTATGGCTACGACTTGTCCAAAAACGAACTAATCAATATGGGCGAAGCGGTCGGTATCGTCACGGCCCAGGCTATCGGCGAACCGGGCACCCAGTTGACGATGCGTACGTTCCATACCGGAGGCGTGGCTGGCGGCAGCGGCGCCGACATCACCATGGGTCTGCCCCGAATCGTGGAAATTTTTGAAGCCCGCTCTCCTCAATTTAAAGCCGTTATTTCCGATGTGGACGGCAAAGTGGTAGCGATTGAAGAACAAGCCAAGCAACGAGTCATGATTATTGAAGTGGCCGGTACCGGCGAAAAGCGCGAATATGCTTTGACCCCGAATATTCCGGTGATGGTGGCTATCGGCGATTTGATTGGCGTCGGCCAGCAGTTGAGCGAAGGCAATGTTGATCTTCGCGAATTGTTTGAAACGACCAATGATATTGATCTCGTGACTCGCTATATTGTCCGTGAAGTCCACGGCATCTATTCTCCGACGGGCGATAGTGTCAATGACAAGCACATCGAATTGATTACTCGTCAGATGTTTTCGCGCGTGAAAATTCTTGATCCGGGCGAGACTGAACTTTTGGCCGAATCGCTTGTTGAAAAACGCATCGCCGTGGCTGCCAATGAAAAAGCCCGCGCTGAAAAGAAACGCGAAGCGACCTTTGAACAACTCTTGATGGGCGTATCAAAAGTGGCCCTTTCCACTGACAGTTTCTTGTCCGCCGCTTCATTCCAACAGACTGCCGCCGTTCTTATTGAAAGCGCGCTCATGGGTAAAGAAGACCATCTCCGCGGTTTGAAAGAAAATGTTATTATCGGCCGGTTAATACCAGCCGGAACAGGGTTCCAATCCCTGGAATAACTACAAGAATATACCTTAAAACCGCCCCAAAAGGGGCGGTTTTAAGGTATTGACAAATCAACACAAATTATGCTATAATGTAAATACAGGCTTAAAAGCCAACAGTTCGGCCCTCAAGGGGCCATTCACAAGGAGATTCGGATGAACGCTCAATTGCATGATATTTTTGCAGTCGGCGACGTAGTTGAAATGATTCCCGAGCGGAGTATCCCCTTTGGCATCAACTTGGTGGGGCACTGTACGGTCGTTGAGATTCAGCCTGGCCTAGAGGCATGGCATCCCCAGACGTTGATTGTCAGGGATTCTGAAGGTCAGATCGTACTGACGAAGTTTCATCCTAAACGCCAGCAGCGTTTCAGCGGCTGGTACTTCCGCAAGGTCAATGGGTAGCCACCAAGGGCTATAAGGAGAAGAGGAATCATGGTCAGCATGTTCGAAGCAATGAAACCCGTGTTCCAGGCTGTCGGCGTCACGCCGCGTGAAGACTGGGATACCACGAGGCGACAGATTCACAGAGTGGCCATCGCGCAGATTGCGCGAACCAATCTCCGACCGGAAACCGAAGCCAAGTGGCGAACATTGGGCCGTCTGACCCAGCTCGCCCCGCCAGCCATCGTGTACAAGCACAACAAGAAGCGGCACGTTGCGGCTTAAGCCGAAAGGCACCCGAGACGGAGACCGACTCTTTCTTGCCTGAAAGGCAGAAAGGAAACTAAGTGCGTATATAGATTAGTCGTCGAGCTGGAAGCCTCGGCGCAATCGTAGGCTGTGCGGAGTCGCGACCCGCGGGGAATAGCCGAAAACCAACCCCTTACTTCCAGGACCTCCCCCGAGGTCCTTTTCGTTTCCTGTTGAATTATAATCTTGCCCGGTAGTAGATATTCGAGTTGCGGCTAAAGCCGCGATTGCGAGCTCTCGAATATTCACTATCCGGGCTTGTTTTTTTGTCTAAGTTTTACGATAATAGATATATATGCCAGGTAGTGAAAATCCGACTGGTTTTGCTATACGCTTAACCTAAACTTCCTACTTGGCGAGTTTAATAAGTAATCGATGATGTACGTTATCCTAAGCAAAACGGGAAGCGTATGTCGGATTTCTACTACCTGGTATGGGACGACCGTGGAAGAACAGAGAAACAGAGGATAATGAGCCAAAAAGACGGGGCAGACCACCAAAAGAGGATAAGCCTCCCAGGTTTGATTTGGGCCAAGAAACCAGGAACAGTATTTGGGGTATCGCTAGTTTCAGTTTGGCTCTGTTGAGTTTCTTAAGTTTTGCCGGCCGAGCCGGCAAGGCCGGCGAATTGTTTAATATTACTTCCCGATCCCTCTTTGGTTGGGGATTTTTCATTATTCCAATCGCATTCGTTTTTCTGGGGATATCATTTGTTAAATCGCTCTCTCGGCGAGTTTATTCCAGCGCCATGTTCGGGACGGCGCTATTTGTGATGACTTTTCTTGGGTTGCTCTTTATTTTTGGCGGTGGCGATACCCAAGCCCGGGTGGTTCAGGGTGGTTACCTCGGTGTGATTCTGGGTTATCCTTTGTTAACTTCCGTCGGTTTTACTGCTTCCACTATTGTGCTTTTAACTTTAAGTTTAATCGCCATTCTCATTTCTTTAAACATTTCTATTTCCGGTATTTTTTCCAAATCTCCAGAAGAAACCGATTCGACCGATGTGGTGGTTAAAAAAGGTAACGAAATTGTGGATCAAAAGAAGCCTGAATTCAAACCGGCCATTATGCCATTAGCCCGGTCCGGCAAAGCCGAACCGATGAGCGACAAAGAGTTCGTGATTAAAAATCTCAAGCTTGGTAAATGGACTTTGCCCCCGATAGACTTGTTGAACGAAGACCAAGAAGAAGCCGTGACCGGCGATATTAATGCTAGCGCCACGATTATTAAGCGCACTTTGTCCAACTTTGGCATTGATGTTGAAATGGGGGAAGTTTCTATCGGTCCGACCGTGACCCAGTTCACTTTGCGTCCTGCTGTGGGCGTGAAACTCTCGCGCATCGGCGCCTTGAATCCGGACTTGTCTTTGGCCCTGGCCGCTCATCCGATTCGAATTGAAGCGCCGATTCCGGGCAAGTCATTGGTTGGTATTGAAGTACCGAATAAGAAAGTCGCCATCATTGGTTTACATAACATGTTTGATAGTGAAGAATTCACTAAATCAAAATATTTCTTACCCATGGCCTTAGGCCGTGACGTGGCCGGAGCGCCGATTTTTGCCGGTCTCGAAAAGATGCCCCACTTATTGGTGGCCGGCGCCACCGGCACGGGTAAGTCTGTGGCTATCAATGCCATTCTTCTTTCCTTGCTTTATAAACACTCTCCGAATGCGCTAAAGCTGATTCTTATTGATCCCAAAAGGGTAGAGCTGACACTCTACAATGATATCCCGCATTTAATTACGCCGGTTATAACCGACAACAAGAAAGTTATCGGGGCGTTAAAATGGGCTATCAGCGAGATGGATCGGCGCTATGAACAACTTTTGAAAGTCGGCTCCAAAGACATGTTTTCTTATAATGCCAAAATGACCGATAGAAGCGGGCCATTGATGCCGGCGATTGTCATTGTTATTGATGAGCTGGCTGATTTGATGGCTTCATATGGCCGAGATGTGGAAACAGCCATCGTCCGCCTGGCTCAAATGTCTCGGGCGGTGGGTATCCACTTGATTCTCTCCACCCAGCGTCCATCGGTGGAAGTTATTACTGGTTTAATTAAAGCCAACATTACTTCCCGTATTGCTCTGGCGGTACCGAGCCAGATTGATTCCCGTACCATTCTGGATATGCCCGGCGCTGAAAAATTACTGGGCAAAGGCGATATGCTTTTCCTCTCCGGCGATTCCGCTAAACCTCGCCGGATTCAGGGCGCTCTGGTCACCGAAAGTGAAGTTCATGATGTGGTTAAATTTATCAAAGAACAGGGCGCTCAGCTGGAGGTCAGCAACGAACAATCGCTCCAAGTTGATTTCAATGCGCCGGCTACTTATGGTAGTAATGAAGGCGATAACTACACCGAAGATGATATGTATCCTGATGCCAAGTTGGTGGTTATGGAAGCCGGCAAAGCTTCGGCTTCGCTTCTCCAGCGACGTCTGCGTGTCGGTTATGCCCGGGCCGCCCGCTTATTGGATATCCTTGAGGACAGAGGCGTGATTGGGCCGGGGGATGGAGCCAAACCTCGGGAAGTTTATTTGAAATCAGAAAGTATGATCCAGGCGGCCGAGATTGAACATGGCGGTATTGCCTCTGCTTCTATGGTTCCCGATGCGACTATCATCAATGCCGACACTTCTGAGTCTGAACATCAGGACGAAGAGCTATAGTTTTATTTAACTTGCTTTTATACCCTCATTTTGTAAGATGGATTAGCTTAAATTAACTTAACTTTATGACGCCCAAAAAGCATGTCGAAAAAGGCGAGGATAAAAGGTCCGCCGCCGCGAAAATTCAGGAAGGCCGAGGAAAGAATGTGGAGATGATGGTTAAGGAATTACAGGAGAAATACGGCGAAGGTTCAATTATGCGTTTGGGCCAGGTTGGTAGGGTAGATGTAGATGTTATTCCGACCGGTTCGTTGTCGCTTGATATCGCATTAGGTGTCGGCGGTGTACCCCGTGGCCGGGTCATCGAAGTCTACGGCCCGGAAAGTTCAGGCAAAACCACTCTTTGTTTGCATATTGTGGCCGAAGCCCAGAAAGCGGGCGGTATTGCGGCCTTTGTTGACGCCGAGCATGCTTTGGATCCCGAATACGCCAAGCGGATTGGCGTTAAGATTGACCAGCTTCTTATTTCTCAGCCGGATACCGGAGAACAGGCGCTGGATATTGTTGAATCTCTGGTAAAATCCGGCGGGATTGATGTAATTGTGATTGACTCGGTGGCGGCGCTGACGCCCCGGGCCGAAATTGAAGGGGAGATGGACCAACAGCACATGGGTTTGCAGGCGCGCTTAATGTCGCACGCCTTGCGCAAACTGACGGCCATTGTCGCTAAATCCAAAACGACGGTCATCTTCATTAACCAGCTTCGTATGAAAATCGGCGTTATGTTCGGCAATCCGGAAACGACTACGGGTGGTATGGCTTTGAAATTCTATTCATCCGTTCGGATTGAAATCCGCCGTTCGGCCCAAATCCAGTCAGGCGAAAAAATTGTCGGCAATCGGACCAAGGTCAAAATCGTTAAGAATAAAGTCGCTCCGCCGTTCCGGACCTGCGAATTCGATATTCTTTACAACGAGGGCATTTCCAAATATGCCGACGTTGTCAATGCTGGCGTCCGCTATGGCGTCGTCGTCAAAGCCGGTTCTTGGTTCAGTTATAACGGCGAAAAAATCGGTCAGGGCATAGAAGGTTCCCGCCAATTCCTCAAGGAAAATCCGAAAATCATGAACGAAATCACTGCCAAAGTCCGCAAAGCGGCGGCTCAAGAAGAAATTGCTCCGACCGTCATGTCGAGCGAGGAATAAATATTTAAAATATCATGGGTACACTAGAACAATTTCCGGCTCAAAAAGAAAATAAAAAAGAAAAACTTTTTGGCAAAGTTGCCTGGGGTTTTGAACAAATACGCCAGCAAGCTGATATCGCCGATCAATTGAAAGTTTTAGAAGATGATCCCGAACAATGGTTGGAAGCGGCCAAGATTAGAATTGCCGAACTGCAAAAATTATCAAAAGCTATTGAAAATTCTTTGGATAAAAATGAGGTAAGCGAAACATTGGAAATCCTTACCACTATAACCGGATATAAAAAATAAAAGTAAATAAAAAATTGAGAACGCCGGCACACATGTGCCGGCGTTTTATTTGGGCCGATGCTCTCAGAGCTGGCCGTTCTTCTGCCACTGGGCAAGATGGGGTAAAGCATTCTTGGCCAATACTACTCCTCCCCCAATGCGGACTATCCACCCAATGGTTGCTAAGAAGCGTTTGTGGGCAGGGAACCGCTTGTTTAAGAAATGTTCACCTGCTTGGGCACTGGCATTTATCAGTATCGAGTAGCCAAGTATCTCGGCACTGTAAATGGCAATCTTCCGGCTTCCAGCCCCGAAGTTGATTGGGGTATCGCAGGATTTACCACTGATTGTGAATTCATGATTTCCTTCGACGTACCCACCGCGCCGAAACAAAACCCAGGAACTCACCCAGTCTCCTTGAGTCGCCGGCCAGTATAGGCCGACTGGTGCCCAGGTAGTAGGGTCGGCCATGACCTCCTTAGCAAGTTGGCCGACGGATAACTTGTCTTGCGCTGAGACTGGAGTTGCCCCACAAAAAAAACAAAGAACAAACGCCACAAGGAACCTCTTCTCCTGCATAAGACCTCCCTTCCGGCGGTTTTAGTGTAGCGCCAGGGCTGATTAAGTAAAGACCCCGTTTGGCGGGGTCTTTACTGCTTACCTGACGGTTTGGTTTCTGGTATACGGCATCAAGGCCATGAAACGGGCCAATTTGATAGCGTTGGCAATCATGCGCTGGTGTTTGGCGCAGAGTTCGTTGCGTCGGGAAGTGCTAATCTTGAATTGAGCGGTCACATACTTACGCAAAAAGGTAGTGCTTTTGTAATCGATATGACTGACGTTGTCTTCGCAGAGTTTGCAATGCATGGTGGGGAAGGTTCTAGGACTCTAGGGTTTTAAGATTCTAGCCTCCTAGATTCCTAACTTCCTAGCTTCCTGATTGTTAAAATGGTAAATCTTTCTCCTTGATGGCCATTTCGTCTTCTTCAACGCCGGCATTCAGGGGTTCGTTTTCATCGATAATGGGAATATCGTTATCGACGGCCTGCTTGGCCGGCTCGTTATTCAATGTTTCCGTTGGGCGCTTGTATGAACCCGGTTCATATGAGCCCTGGCCGGCAGTGCTAGTGTTGGCCGAGCGGGGACCCATCTGAAGATTCTCGGCGATGATTTCGGTCACGTAATGCTTTAAGTTATCTTTGGTGCCCACCCAAGAACGGGTTTGCAAACGGCCTTCAATCATAACTAAGGCGCCCTTTTTTAAGTAGGTAGAAGCAATATCTCCCAAGCGTCCCCAGGCGATGACGGTATGATATTCGGTCGCTTCTTTCCGGCCACTGGTGGCATCGTTCCAAACGCGATTCGTGGCCATTTTAATGGTGGTGACATTTTGACCGCTGGGAGTAGTGCGGGCTTCAGGGTCCTGGGTTAATCGGCCGATTAGTATAACTTTGTTCAGATTCATTGCAGAAGGTTTCTAGAACTCTAGGGCTTTAGGATTCTAGCTTCCTAGATTCCTAATTTCCTAGTGTCCTGATTGCTACAGTTTTTCAATAATATCTTCAACCTCTTTATCCAGTTTCTTGCCATCGGCTGATGGACGGGATAATGGTCCGGCTTTGGTCGCAGCCTGGGCGCGCTTTTCAAGGCGTTCCTTAGCCCTCATCTGGCGTTCCAGGGTTTGGCTCTTCTGGGCGTCAGACGGCAGGCGGATAATCAAAGTTCTGAGGATGTCGTTGTTGAGCTTAATATATTCCTCAACTCCTGCCAAGCCCTCGGGGTTTTCCGTGTTGAACTGGATATAACCGAAGAAACTGCCGGCGTTATGCTTTACTTCGTACGATAAGCGCTGGCGCTCCGGTTCCTTGGCGAAAGTAATGGTCGCCAAACCTTTGACTAAGGCGTCTTTCAGCTCATTCGCAATGGCCATAATCCTGGATTCCTCCAGGTTTTGGTTGATATGGAACGCTAACTCATAATTCCTGCGGACATCGCTCATGGCGTGTTTTCGTTATATTGCCGACAGGTATCCGGCAGATGCCGAGATAATGGGTGTCCTGAAGAGCGAATAAAACGTATTAATTTAACTCGCTATATGTTATCAAAAAGGCTTAAAAATGTCAACCCCGCCGTTGGGGAGGAATGAGTTCTATTTTTCGTCGATAAGCCAAACATTTGAAAAACACTATAGTAAGTGCTATTTATTCTATTTTTTAATCAAAATGTTCCTCCCCAACGGCGGGGTCAACTTTGTGATATGAAAACAAAAGCGATATAATATAGCCGACAGGTTCTGTAATTATTGTTCCGAGCGTTCTTTCTTCGGGGAGGTGACATGAATAAGGCTGTGTGGGGAAGTGTGTTCTTTGCCGCAGCTGTGGTGGCGGTCATTCTCGTCAGTCATCAGGTTCTATCCCAGAGAAGTCCGTCCAGTTCTTCGGACGACATAGACTGGAGCCAAGCTGCCTGCTAAGCTCCGCAAAGAGTTCCGCATGTTCGCGCAACTCTTTGCGGAGCCTCTTTGTTTTTAAATTCGTATTTCTACCACGTCGCCTTCTTGGATGATGTAGTCTCGGCCGACAATGTGAAGGAGGCCTTTTTCTCGGGCGTGGGCGTGACTGCCGGCGTCAATTAATGTTTTCCAATTGATGACTTCGGCCTTGATAAAAAGCTTTTCAAAGTCGGTATGAATAGCCCGTGAAGCCTTTGGAATCAAATCGCCCTGGTGAGCGGTCCAGGCCCGGCTTTCATCCTCGCCGGTGGTCAGAAAAGTCAGGAGGCCGAGGGTGTGGTAGCCTTTTTTAATTAGAGCATCCAAACCGGGTAGTGAAAGTTCCGGTTGCGGCTTTGCCGCATTGGGAATGCCGGAACTTCTACTACCCGGCAAACCGCTTTCTCGTATATACTCCTCTCTATCTTCTGGCGACAATTCAGTGAGTTCTAGTTCTAATTTTGTGGAAAGAACAACATAATCACTGCCTTTGATGGTGTCCAACAATCTTTGGTCTGGTTGCCAGCCAGCTGTCAGTTGTGATTCCGAAGCATTGAAAACATAAATTACTTTTTTGTTGGCCAGCAGTTCCAAGGCAGGCAATCCGGCAACTGCCGGATTATCCTTTCCGCCAGAGGCGAGATCTCGGCCCTTCTGGCCGGACTTTTCGTTGCGTTTCTCTTTGGTTTGCAAATCGGCCAGTTCCAGCTCGGTTTTGATAACTTCAATATCGTTCACCGGGTCAATGGTGCTGTGAACGTGAGTGATATTTTTGTCTTCAAATACGCGAACCACATGGGCGATAGCGTCCACTTCGCGGATGTTGGCCAAGAATTTATTACCCAATCCTTCGCCTTGCGAAGCGCCTTTTATCAAACCGGCGATGTCTATAAATTCAATCGTTGTGTAAAGCTTCTTCTTTGATTTAGAAAATTCTGATAAGGCATCCACTCGTTCATCGGGGACGGCAACCACGCCCACATTCGGGTCAATGGTCGTGAAAGGATAGTTCTGAATATCCACCTGTTTGTTCGTCAGAGCCTTAAAGAGGGTACTCTTCCCCACGTTTGGCAACCCGACAATTCCGATTGATAACATAGTGATTTATTGTATACTGAAAATGGCCTAAAAACAATTTACATGAATGAATTGATACAGACGATTCAAGGAATTCCGAAAGACAAAAAAGTTTTTGTTTTTGATTTGGATGGGACTTTGGTGGAGAGCAAGGCCAATATAGACGATGAGATGGGTGCGCTTCTGGCCGGATTGTTGGAGAAAGGTAAAGTGGCCATTATTGGCGGAGCTAGTTTTGAACAGATGAGTTCTCAATTACCCGACAGCATTTCTAAAAACGAGAACTTATTATTACTGCCTTTGGATGGTGGGTCTTTTTATTTATACAAAGAAAATGAATGGCAAAAAATATATTCCCAAAATTTAACCGACGAAGAAAAGAAAAAAATTTTTAATTCTTTTGAAATGGCTTTCAGAGATATCGGCTATATCCAGCCGGCTAATCTTTATGGAGAGATAATCGAAGACCGAGTCGGGCAGATCACTTTTTCCGCCTTGGGCCAGCATGCGCCGTTAGAAGAAAAGAAAAAATGGGCAATAGAAAAGAATGGTGAACGCTTGAAGCTTTTTTCGGAACTCAAAAATTATCTGCCGGACATGGAAGTTAAGTTGGCTGGCCTAACCTCAATCGATGTCACCAAAAAGGGAATCAATAAAAAATTCGGAATCGAACAGATAATAAAAAACCTCGGCGTGACGTCCGAAGATATCGTTTTCTTTGGAGATGCTCTGGGGCCTGACGGAAACGATTACCCGGCCCTTGAATCGGGCGTGCTGTGTTATAAAGTCGAGTCAGTAGAAGACACAAAAAACGCTATTAGATATCTTCTCAGCTAGTAATTTATCTTCATCGCTTCACGGACGAGTTTCATAGTTTCTTCGGCTTTCTCCAAAACCTTTACCCGGCCCATATCCAAAATTTCTTTGACGTAATGGGGTTTGGCTTCCAGTTCCAGTCTTTTGGCCCGGAGAGGCGCTAGGTGTCTGTTTAAATCCTGGGCCAGTTTCAGTTTGAATTCGCTGTAAGTATTATTCCTCAATTCCGAAGCGACGTCTTTCGGATTTTGGTCATGGATAAGAGCGTAAATCAATACCAGATTGGAAATCTCCGGCCGTTTCTTGGGGTCAAATTCAATGGTCGTGCCGGAATCGGTCTTGGCCGATTTTATTTTTTCAATAGTTTCTTCGGAATTGTCTTTGAGATAAACGGCGTTATTCAAACTCTTGGACATTTTACCCGAACCGTCTAGGCCCATAATGCGGGGACTGTTGGAAAGTTTGGCCTGCGGAAGCGGGAAAATATCGCACTGATACATCCGGTGAAAACGTTCCACGATTTCGCGTGTCTGTTCTATCATTGGCAACTGGTCTTCACCGACGGGAACCATATTGGCCCGGACAATAGTAATGTCGGCGGCCTGGCTGACGGGATAGCCCAAAAAGCCGTAAGTGACGCTCTCGCCATCTTGGCCAAAAAGGTCTTTCTTCTCGGCGATTTCGGCTTTGACGGTTGGGTTGCGGCGAAGAGTGTTTACGGTGACCAAATTGGAATAAAAGACCGTTAATTCCGCGATCTGGGGGATTTGGCTTTGAATAAAAATAGTGGACTTCTTCGGGTCAATGCCGGCGGCGATATTATCCATGGCCACTTCCAGAACATTCTCCCGGACTCGTTCCGGCTGATTGAAATTGTCGGTTAAGGCCTGAACATCCGCCACTAAAATGTAAGTGTCAAAATCATTCTGCATGGCCACTCGGTTTTGCAGAGAACCGAAATAGTGTCCGATATGGAGCGGTCCGGTCGGCCGGTCTCCCGTCAAAAGTGTTTTCTTTTCCATAATTAAGAGCATACCTTAAAATCAAAAACCGCTCAAGAGGTTTCGGAGGCCGTGCTTTAGCCGGCCAAGAATCTCTGTAGCGATTTTTGATTTCTGGTTAGACCTCTATGAGGACTGGCAAAACCATCGGGCGGCGTTCGGTTTTTTGGAAGAGGAAGAGGCCGACTTGATTGCGGAGTTCATCTTTCAAATATGTGCCGTTAATGTCTTTGCCGTGAGCGGTGTTGTTGTCCACGATGAAACGAACCTTTTTGCGCATTTGCATGAGCAGGTCCTTGTTGTCCTTCAAGTAAATGAAGCCGCGGGAAATAATATCGGGGCTGCCGTTAACTTTTCCGGTGCGGCGGTCAACTTTAACGACGACTACCAAGAACCCGTCTTCGGAAAGCATTTGACGGTCACGGAGGACGACATTACCGATGTCGCCGATGCCTAAGCCGTCCACATAGACCGGATCAGCCGGTGCCCGTTCTTTATCCAGCCACCAGCGGTCCTTTTCAATGTGAGTGATGTTGCCGTTGTCGGCGATGATGATGTTTTCTTTGGGGATGCCTTCTTCTTGGCCGATGAGGCCATGGTTAACCATCATAGAGTATTGGCCATGGATAGGCATCAGGAATTTTGGCCGGATTAATTTGAGCAATTCGCGGATATCTTCCTTATCGCCGTGACCGCTGGCATGAATATCCAACATTTGGTAATTGAAGACTTTGGCGCCGTTGCGGTAGAGCTGGTCTTTCACAAATTGAATCTCGGATTCGTTACCAGGGATAATAGACGAGGAAAAGATATAAGTGTCATTGGCAATCGGATGAATGAAGCGGTGTTCGCCGTTGGCGATGCGCATCAAAGCGGCGTTGCTTTCGCCTTGGGCACCAGTAACGACGGCGACCAGTTTTTCTCGCGGGATGCTGGCCACTTCTTCCAGCGAGACTTGGGTACCGCGTTGTATTTTGATGTAGCCGAGTTTTTTGGCAATCTCAACATTGTTTTTCATTGAGTAGCCATCGAAAACGACTTTTTTGCCCAGTTTTTCGGCGATAGTAATAACTTGTTGCACGCGGTTCAAAGACGAGGCGAAACAGCCGACGATGGTTAAACCGGTCGCTTCACGCATTAATTTCTCAAGATCATGAGTGACGTCGCTTTCGGAAAGCGAGTGGCCTTCCATTTCGGCGCCGGTGGAGTCGCCCATGAATAAGAGCACGCCCTTGTCGCCGATGGCTTTTAATTCATCCAAGTCTGCCGGCGGGTCGTTGACCGGATTCTTGTCCATCTTATAGTCAATGACATGAACAATGGTGCCAATCGGTGTGGTAATCTCAAACAAAAGCGCGTCCGGAATGGAGTGGTTGATGCGGTGGGCTTTGACTTTAAAATATTTACCCACACTGACTTCATCGCCGGCTTTGAATTCCTCAATATCCAGCGGTTTGCGGTCCTTGAACTCTTCCATGCGTCGGATAATCAACGCACGGGTCAGGGGAGCGGCATAAACATCTGGATCGCCGACCTTATTTTGAATGAAGGGCACGGCGCCGATGTGGTCCAAATGGCCATGCGAAAAGAACCAGGCCTGGACCATCTGTTCTTTGCCGGCCAGATAACCGACGTTCGGGATGGAGAAATCAATGCCCGGCATATTCTGGCGTGGAAAACCTAAACCGCCATCAATAAGAATAATCTCGTCATTGTACTGGATAGCAGCCATGTTGTTCTTACCGATTTCACCCAGTCCGCCCATGTGAACAATTTTGAGTCCCGTAGTGGCGGCACGGGCGTGATCTTCAACGCTGCCTTCGTTGTCGCGTTTGAGGACCTTAATCTGCCGGATAACCGGTTTGGGCCGGCGTCGGTCGCCAAAACGCGGGCGACGGGGCGCTCGAGTGGCATATTTGCGCTCATCCGGAGAGGATGAACTTTGTGGAACTGAAGCCAATACGGCTTCAGACTTTTTTATTTCTTCTTCTGACATTACAATCATTAATCATAAATCACGAATCACGAAGCAAGGTTAACTTGCTACATTCTGCGAGATATACGAATTAGAGAGTTTAATTGTGTCTCTATTGTACCAAACTCGCACCTACTTCCAAAACAAATGATGTGGCACGCGCGGAGCGCGTGGTGGCTTGAAACTGCCCCGTACGCTCGGAGAAAGCCCCACGCACTGGCGAGTACGCCAGCAACCCCGAAAGAAA
>CAIKUK010000010.1 GCA_903830625.1 Candidatus Yanofskyibacteriota bacterium | reverse complement strand
TCGGCGACGGAGCGATACGAACCCTTATTTGGCTTTTATCCATATGAATTATTATACCTTTTATTTAGGTTGTCAGCAAAGTAAGAAATGATAGTATTGTTTAGAAATTAGTAATTAGAAATTTTATCTCCATGTATGTCCTTGAAGTTTTACCGCTGGCGGTGCTTCCGCCCCAGGTGCCCCAAATTTTAAGTTATTACCACGATTCAAACCTTCCCAAAGGCGCGATGGTTGAAGTCCCTCTCAATAACCGGCCAGTAACGGCCACGGTTATTGAATCCTACAATCTGGATGAACAAAAGATTTTAGTTAAAAAATCTTTATTCCAGCTCAAAAAAATATCCGGCGTTTTAAGCGCCGAACCGGCCATTGCAGAGTGGCAATTCAAAATTGCTCTTTGGCTGGCCCATCGTTATATGGCTCCGCTCGGCTTGTGTATGAAAACTGTCTTGCCCCCTTTTTTCTTAAAAACTCGCTACCCCATTGAATCAGTCAATCTATTTACTAATCCGGCCTTCAGTGTATTGCCATCCTGGATAATCTCACGAGCTCAAGATTCAGCCGGCCACATTAAACCACTTCTTAAACCAGAAGGGGCTGAACAAACGGTCATTATCGTACCCGACGGTTCATATCTCCCCTATTTCCAATCCGAATTCAAAGATTTCAAGCCCGTTGTCCTGACTTCAGCCACGAACAATAAAGATTATTATCAAATTTGGAAAGAAGTTGCTTCACAGAGAACACGCTTAATCATCGGTACCCGCCAAGCCTTATTTTTACCATTCACAAATTTAAAACGGGTTATCGTTATCGACCCGCTCCATGAATTTTATAAATCCGATATGAGTCCCAAGTACTGGACTCCTGAGCTGGCAGAGATGGTGGCCATGAATCATAACGCTCGTTTTACTTTGCTGTCGCCACTGCTTGGCGTTGAAGCATATGAAAAATCGCTCCGGACAGAAATAGGGGTCAGCGACGCCATGAAATTATGGCCCGCCAAAATATCCGTTATTGATCTAGATGCCGAATTTAAACAAGGCTATTTCGTCAGCGCGCTTACACCAGAGGCCCGAAATATTTTATGCGAGACGTTAAAGAACAAACCCGCCAGAGGCGGGTCCGGCAAGGTTCTGATTGTTTCCGCCCGACGCGGATATGGCGGCATTCTTCTCTGTCAGCGTTGCGGGTTTTCTTTTAAATGCCCTAACTGTGATTTGCCGATGCGTGTTCATCAGGGCACCGCGCTGGCGCTATTGTGCCATCATTGCAAACACACCCAGCCGTATCCTTATGCTTGCCCGAATTGCCACAGTGCCCAAATAAAAGCGACTGGTCCAGCAGGCGGGCAAAAAATATATGAGGAATTGCAAAAAATGATGACGTTCGGCCAGCTCGACCGCGTACCGGTACTGCTCTTGGACGCCGACGTGGCCCAAAACCAAACCGAAGAGGATGAGATTATGAACGAAGTCAGAAAGAACGGCCCCCATATTCTCATTGCCACTCAAAAAATATTCAGCTACAGCTACGACTTAAATTTTGATACCGTCATTATTCCTCAATTGGACGCTTTGGCCGTCGGTTCTGATTTCCAAACCACCGAGCGACTCTGGTACCACTTGGAAAAACTAGCTGATTTTGAACCGAAACGGATGGTCGTTCAAACATTCAATCAAAAAAACCTCGTCTCCAACTTGGCTCATCATGATTATTCCCCTCTCTATGAATTAGAACTCTCCGCCCGCAAATCATTCTGGTATCCGCCCTTCTGCCGTTTAATCAAACTGACTTATACCCACTCCGATTATCGAAAAGTTATTGCCGCTGCCCGCGCCGCCATCGAAAAACTAAAAATGGCCTCCATCCATATCAAGGCCCAAGATAAAATCAAAATCACCGAAACTTCTCCTTTATTTCTTCAAAAAACCCGCCCGAACGGCCGAAACCATTCGGTCGGGCGGGGAACTGGCCGATTCACCTACACCATCATCGTAAAAATCGCTCCCGACTTTGCTCCGCGCGACCTTCTCCGCTACGTACCCGCTCAGTGGCTCATTGACTTAGATCCCCGCACTACCACCTAAAACATAGACAAGCAGCTGTTATTTCAGTACTATTTCAACTAATGGAGATTACGACGTTACCCAATCAGGTTCTGGGACATAAAACTAAGCCAGTGCCAGTAGAAGAAATAAAAGCGGGTAAATATGCCCAGCTGGTTTTAGATATGAAAAAATCAATGATAGATAATATCGGTGTCGGCTTAGCCGCCAACCAGCTGGGACAAGATTTGAGCATTTTCGTTATTGATCCAAAAGTCGCTCTTGCAGGCAAGGTGCCGGAAGCTTACTTTAACCCCGAGATCACCGAATATTCCGACGAGACTGATGACGTGGAGGAAGGTTGTCTATCTATTCC
Source organism: Candidatus Yanofskyibacteriota bacterium (assembly GCA_903830625.1). GTDB lineage: Bacteria > Patescibacteriota > Minisyncoccia > 2-02-FULL-40-12 > GWA2-44-9 > 2-01-FULL-41-21. Next base: position 28,385 of record CAIKUK010000010.1, on the reverse strand, counting down.
CGGTTTTTACGTGGAAATCCCCCGTTCTAAGAAAATAAAATTCAAAGCTATTGACGAAACCGGCAAAAAAATAAAATTCAAAGCCCGTGGTTTCCTCGCCCGTATCCTTCAGCACGAAACCGATCACCTTAATGGCGCAACAATTAAAGATCGTTCTGCTTAAAATTGAAAACCTACTCTTTACCCCAGACCCGGGAAACCAGTCCCGTCGGTTTCCCCACTGCGTGGGACCCCTTCCGCTACTGGGTTAAAGAGTAGGTTTTCAATTCATCGCGAATATTAATGAAAATAATTTTTTTTGGGACATCTGAATTTGCGGTGCCGGCGTTAGAAGCGCTTCATGACGCCGGGTTTGATTTGACTGTTATTACCACGCCCGACCAGCCTGTCGGCCGGAAAAGGATTCTCACGCCACCACCGGTTAAAATCGCCGGCGAAAAACTTGGTCTAAAAGTTCTTCAGCCGCCAAAATTAAAAGACGATGTGTTTTTTGAAGAATTCAAATCTCTTGAACCCGACTTTTGTGTTATTGCCGCCTATGGCAAAATTATCGCTGAACGTTATATTAATACTCCGAAATATGGATTTTTAAATATCCACCCGTCGCTTTTACCAAAATATCGCGGACCGACGCCTATTCAGGCCGCCATCCTTAACGGCGAAACTAGAACCGGCGTGACTATTATGCAAATCGATAAGGATATGGATCATGGCCCGATATTCGAGCAGAAAGAATTCACAATCGGACCAGATGAAACTTACCTGTTGCTCCATGACCGGCTGGCCGAAGAAGGGGCTAGTCTTTTGATAGATGTTATTAAAAACGTAGAAACTCTTACTCCTCGTGAACAAAACCACGACCAAGCCACCTTTTGTAAAATGTTTGAACGAGAAGACGCCCGCATAGATTGGTCCCAATCGCCCCAGAAAATTTATAACCAAATTCGCGCTCTTAATCCCGAACCAGGCACCTGGACCACTTGGCAAGATAAAGTTTTAAATATTAAAGCCGCCTTCGTTGAAACTTCGGCGAGCCAAGGAAAGCCAGAACTTAAGCTCACGAAAGTTCAGCTCGAAGGCAAAAAAGAAACTTCGATGGCCGATTTTCTCTCCGGTCATCCCGATTTCAATATCTCTCAACTTAAATAAAAATAGTCCCGACAGCTGTCGGAACTATTTTTATTTATTAGTCTACTAACGGAGCGAGGGTCTTGTAGAAGTCCAACTCGGATTTAGAAACCGGAGCGACTTGGTCGGCGCGGATACCCAAGCGAGCCACAGCCATCGGAGTTAAATAACGTTTGCCGGAACCACTAATCTGGAAGACGTCGCGATTAAGCGGTGATTCCTGATAGACGTATTGATTCGTCGGATAGAAATTAAATTCTTTTCGGCTGATAACAACGGCGTCCTGAGTACGATCACCGTAATAATCAAGAATCTTATTATTAACGATTGGGCGAATCAAACCGCCTTCGGTCAGATAATATAAAGCGGAATTGCCCTTGATTTTGATGATATCTGCGCGCGGATATTTATCCAGCTGGAATTGAGTAACCGGCTGAACCATATCCAGCGTATAGCCGTAATCATAGAAAATGGCTAACGAAGGGAAGGCGTGTTTCTGGCCGTTCACTAATTCGTAAATTTCTTGAGAATTCGGAACAGAAACTAAGTTAATTTTTTGGCCGGACAAATCTTTCGGCGCGATGGCATTGCTGACAGTAGATGTTAAGTTTGAATTACCAACTACAGAAACCGGAGTGTTACTAAAAACATCGAAATTCAATAATACTGGTTTTGGTTGATACGTACCGATACTATTTGAGGTTGCGGTTGTTTTAGAGCCACAACCAAGCCCGACTGCATTGAGACTTTGGCAAACAAGAGTTTGAGGATTTTGGACAGGATAATAGTCCTGACTGGCAAAAGTCGGATATATTGGCATGACTACTAGGGCCAAAACCGTAGGTATTACAAGGGCTAATTTAAGAGTTTTAATCATGATTATATAATATCATAATAAGTGATTTGTGTCAATATTACTTAAAAATCACCTACAAAACTCATCTGCTTTAAAATCTAACATATGTTAGATTTTAAAGCAGATGAGTTTTGTAATTCTGGCTTCGACATGGCTTTTTATGAGCCAGGTGTTAAGATGAACCTATGGAATCAGTTGCCCCGATTTTGAAAGTAGACAATCTTTCCGTACGCCTAGACGACCAAAAAATCCTTCATGAAGTTTCTTTTAATTTGAACCAAGGCGATACCGTAGCTATTGTCGGGCCAAATGGCGCTGGAAAATCGGTTCTCTTCCGCGCCCTGCTCAATCTCATCCCCTACACTGGCACCATTACCTGGGCCAAAGATATTAAAATAAATTACATTCCTCAGCGTTTTACCATCGATAGAGATTTCCCGCTGACAGTCAAGGAATTCTTTCATTTCAAAACCAAAAACCATCACGATATTTTCTCCGCTCTTCGTTCGGTCGGTATTACCGATGAACACCATATTAGCCACCACCTCCTCAATCAAAGATTAGGCTGGCTCTCAGTCGGTCAAATCCAACGCATTTTAATCGCTTGGGCTATCATTGACCAGCCGGATGTTATTTTGTTTGATGAACCTACTGCCGGAATTGATGTCGGCGGCGAAGAAACCATCTATCACCTTATTAAGAAATTAAAAGACGAAAAAGATTTGACCATTCTTATTATTTCCCATGATTTGAACGTCGTGTACAAACATGCCACGTCGGTCTTGTGTTTGAATAAAGATTTGATTTGCTACGGCGCGCCGGCTGACGCTCTCGATCCGGCGGCGCTAAAAGAATTATACGGTGAAGCGACATTTTTCACTCACCACCACCAGCACAAATGAGTTCCCAATTTATTCTACAACTTATCATTGGCGGAATTATCGGCATCGGCGCCGGATATATCGGCGCCTTTATGATTATCCGGCGAATGGCCTTGGTTGGTGATGCTCTTTCGCACGTCGCTCTGCCTGGTTTGGCCGTGGCGCTTTTATTTAATATTAATCCTTTTCTGGGCGCATTTCTGGCGCTTTTCATCGCTATTGTCGGTATTTGGGCATTAGAGAGAAAAACAAATCTTCCTTCTGAAACACTAGTTGGTATCTTTTTCACCACTGCCCTGGCCCTAGGTATTCTTATCACTCCCCAGGCGGAATTACTTGAAGCTTTGTTTGGAGATATCGGCAATGTTGTTTTAACGGATTTATACATTACCCTGCCAATTGTTATCCTAGTTATTATTGCCTTGTTCCTTATTTCCAAACCGCTAGTGCTAGGTACAATTTCTAAAGACTTGACCCGTTCAATGAAAGTTCCTGTTAATGCTATTAATTTTCTATTCTTATTGATGGTGGCGGCAATTGTAGCGCTCGGGATTAAAGTTACCGGCACACTTCTTATGGGCGCGTTGGTTATTATCCCCGCCGCGGCGGCCCGCAATGTCGCCCTGAATTTTTCCCGTTATTCATTCTTGTCCGCTTTTCTTGGCGGTATTGCCGCCATGGGCGGTATTATCATCGCCCACCAATATGGTTTTGCCCCCGGCCCACTGGTCGTTCTCTCCGGCGGCGTCCTCTTCTTGGTCTCGCTTCTCTTTAAGCAATAATTGACATTGTTTAGTTTAGGCTTAAAATAGCTCCGGGAGGTTTGACATGGTAAAAACAGTTCCTTTGCGGGAAGAAGGCCGGCAGATCAAGCGTCTAGTGAAACTGCCGGTTATGACCAGGTTCGTCACTTTCGTCGGCTTACCGGCGACAATAGCCAGAACGACACTTCGTGTCGTGGATGGCATCGGTCTCTATGTGTACCACAGGTCGGAAACGGTCCCAAGCGACGATGAGATCCGACGCATGCTCATCGGCAGAGAAAGAAAGTACGTCTACGTCGAAGCAGCCAGTATCGCCGAAGCCCTCCTAAGATTCCCGGAGCAATTTCCAGGGGCAGTCACTGGCGAGAGAGCCTTTGCTCTCGAGCTCCAACCGTCAGAACATTGGCCGATCAAGATTTACCCCGAATGCTCGCGGATGTACGAAACCGCAAAAGGGTACATTGTGTGCGGCCAACCCCTGCCAGACCAGTTGAACGGAGAATGGGGCGGTTGCATCATCGAAGGATTTGAACCACCCGCAAACTGCCCAATAGAAAAGCACTTCTAAAGAGAGCCACGAAACTCTCTCAGTGAGCCTACACGGGCTCACTTTCGTTTTTATAATATATGTGTTATCATTTGGAAGACCTGCGGGTCTTTTTTATCGGCCCATACTACTTAATACATATCCCTTAATACTATTCCGTGGCTATCCCCGTTAATGACTTAAAACCGAAAACTTATTTTATCTATGAGGGCCAACCCTACTTGGTTATTGAGACTCATCATTTAAAGATGCAGCAGCGCCGACCGACGGTACAGGTGAGAATGCGCAATCTTATCAATGGCAAAATGCTGGAACGCAACTTTGCCCAGTCGGATGTTTTTGAACCCGCTGATGTGGAACGGCAGACGGTTAAATATCTCTATGCCCACCGCGATCAGTATTGGTTTACATATCTCGGAGTGGGCTCCTCGGGCGGTGCTTTAGCCCGCCCTGGGAACTCTGTCGAAAAAGAACCGTCTAAGAGGTTTGAGTTAAAATCCGAGATTATCGGCGATACTGGCAAGTTCCTCAAGCCCAACATGCTCATTGACGCCATCGCTTTCGACGGCGCCATTATCAGTATTGAGTTACCGATTAAAGTAGAATACAAGGTTGTAGATGCTCCGCCGGCTATCCGGGGCGACACTGCCCAAGGCGGAATCAAACAAGCCACTATTGAAACCGGCGCCTCCATTAACGTTCCCCTCTTCATTAATCAGGATGACTTAATTGTCGTCAATACTCAAACCGGCGAATATGTCGAACGCGCCACTAAAGGTTAAACTAGCATCTGCTTTAAAATCTAACATATGTTACATTTTAAAGCAGATGGTTTTATTATTCTCAAAACGAGTAGGGGCTAATCGGATTTCTTTTGAAAAACCAGGAGAAATATTGGGACGAGAGCCCAATAGAATAAAGCTTGATGATTACCTATAAACGGTAATATTTTTGCGGGCAGACGCTGGCTGATATCGTAAAAACTGGGGGCTAGATTTAGAATTATTGAAATAATAAAACCCAACTGGGCTAAGCCCATCGCCACTACCGCCACAAAAGAGGCTTCACTCAAATTAAATCGGGTCTTGAGAACTGAACGGTTCAATAACCCAAAGACGACGGCATACAAAATTAAAAATACAAAAACCCGCAGAGTCGGCAAATCGTTCGTGAATGATTGGTGCTGAATTAACCAGCCAAAAAACGGAAACATCGCCTGCAGTGAAAAAGCGACATAAATCGCCAGAGTGGAAATAAGCGTCCGCGTCCGGCCGAGAGTTAAAGCCATCAGCAAAACACCGACCACGACCAGAATCCCAAAAAGCTCGCCTGAACTCAAGGTCGGCGTATGTAATGCGCCTAACCCCGGAATCGTGATTTGGCTAGCTTTATCGGTCACCACTTTTGTGACTGCCTGACCGGCCGCCTGTGAAGCCGACGAAGTCACATCTCCCAACGTTGGGATATGCAACATATTCAGAAACTTTGAGACAAAATCCATTAAACTAATTGTAACATAAAAACAGGCCTTGGCCTGTTTTTATGTTTACCGAACTTTGATATTGACGACCAGATCGCCGGGAGGCTGGCCGCCTTTGCCGGCATTTCCAGCTTGAGGCACGACCACGTTGTAGGCGTGCGGAAGATCGGCCGGCAGACGAACTTCAAGCTTCTGGCGGGCCTTAACGCGGCCAGTGCCTTTGCAAACCGAACATTCTTTTTCGGGCATTCGGCCGTGGCCGTGACAGGTTGGACAAATAGTAATTGTTGAAAATATTCCAAATCCGCTTCGGGCTTGCTGACGAACCTGGCCCGCGCCTTTACAGGTTTGGCAAGTAATTATTTTATAACCTTTAGCCACGCCTTCACCCTTGCATTCATGACACAAGTCTTGAATGTCGTATTCCAACATGCGAGTCAGGCCCAGATCTTTTTTGCTAACCATTACTTCAATGAATAAATCCTCGCCTTTGCGTTCCTGGCCATATTGAGGCTGGCGGTAGCCACCGAACATTTCGGAAAACATTTCAAAAATGTCTTCGGAATTACCACGCCGTTCGCCGCGATTACCACCGAACATATTCCAGATATCTTCTTGGTTAAAACTATACCCGCCAGGCTGGCCGCCGCCAAAACCGCCGTCATTATAGGCATAGCCGAGGGTGTCGTAATTGGAACGCTTTTGCGGATCCGAAAGCACCTGATAAGCTTCGTTCACTTCTTTAAACTTAGCCTCATCGCCGGTCTTTTTATCAGGATGATGTTCGTGGGCCAATTTGCGGTACGCCTTTTTAATCTCATCATCTGAGGCGGTCCGTGGTATTCCTAAAATTGTGTAGTAGTCCTTGTTGGCCATTTTGCATGTGTATTATACCCCTGTTGACAACTTTCTTCAAGGTGTGCTATACTGCAATACGTGATGCGGTGTTCAGTGTTTCGTCTCGGTTCTTTCTCACTAATTCGGTAGCCACTAGTGTTTGGCGAGCGCATGCAACGCGTTCTACTGCGCCATGTACTCGCAAGACAACAGCACATGGTCTACTGAACATCCGGACGGATAGTCCGGCACCCGACCAAGCTGCTCAGCTTGTGTGAAACAAGTGAGGTAAACGGGTAAGCCCTCACAGGACGTGCGCCTGCTCGTTCGTCCCCCGGGTGAGCGGGTCTGGTCCAGCAACAGACTCGCTCACCCACACACTTCCCATCGGCAAGGTAGCACCCTTGCTTAAAACGGAAGGTGCAACATGAATTTCTCGGCTTCGGAGGTGCTACTCCTGAGCCGAGTTTTTGTTTTAAACAACCAGCACTTCGGCCGACACGTCTTGATTTTCAACTCTGACCACACCGGTCTTTTTTAATATCCAAAACAGGGCCAGTCCAACTACGATACCTAACCAGACAAAAAGGAACGATAGACCCCAAAGGATTAGGAATAAACCAAAAGCCAAAATTGGTGGAGCGTATCGGAAATAGGGTTTCATAATATTGTTAATCTCCTGAAAAGTCTGCGAAGCAATCTCGTTGATAACTTGCTGACGCTGGCCTGGCGTCGTGGCTTTAATTTTTTGGCCAATGGTATTATCTACGATCTGCTGAAAAAATATCTGAGTCTGACTCGGCAATTGCTGGGCCGTTTTAATTTCGTTCAGTATCGGACTGCGATAAGCGGCAAAGGAGACCATCACGAATAACCCCAGCACGACCGGCATCAGGCCGTGGTAAAACGCATCGGTGATATTGAGAATGCGCCGTTCGTTAATCTCACGTCTAACCCGCGTGGCCGACCATAAATTAAATCCAAGCGCTATAAGCACCGCCGAAAAGTTTAGCCAACTCCAGCCCAAGGCCAGCAAAAACAAGACACCGAGGATAGCCGTGATACTCACTGCCCAGCGCCGCTGACGGAACATGATATATCCCGTCACAATAACCGCCGTCAGCAAAATAAACGCTACCAGTGATGGTAATTGAATATCCAACCCCGTCACGGAATTAAATCCAATCTTTTGTCCTACATTCCACATCCACCACGCCAAGACCGCCACTAACCCATGCCAGACCAATATCTTTGCCAGTTTATTCACAATAAGAGATTAAGTTTCTTTTGGTTGTTCTCCGGTCTTGGGTTGTTCGCTAGCCGGCGGAGGTGTCTGCCCCGACGCTTCGGTCGGGGGAGCTTGTTTGTAGAGTTCTCCACCAACACGCTGGGCCGATTTGGAGAGGTCTTCCGTGGCCGATTTAATTTCGGACACGTTATCCAGTTTCAATGACGAACGAACCTTCTCTATTTTATCATTCAATTCTTTCTTGTCATCTTCTTTAATCTTGCCCGCCCCGGCCGGAGCGTCGGGGGCTTCGTTGTCTTTGATCATCTTTTCGGTTGAGTAAGCCAGGGTTTCACCCAAGTTGCGAGCTTCAGCCAATTCTTTCTTCTTGGCATCTTCGGAAGCAAATTTTTCGGCATCGGCAGTCATGCGTTTCTTTTCGTCCTCGGAAAGACCGGATGAGCCTTCAATACGAATAGATTGTTCTTTGTTGGTGGCTTTGTCTTTAGCTTTGACGTTCAAGATACCGTTGGCATCAATGTCAAAGGAAACCTCAACCTGAGGCACGCCGCGCGGAGCCGGCGGAATACCGTCAAGAATGAACCGGCCTAAAGTTTTGTTGTCGTTGGCCATCGCCCGTTCGCCTTGTAAGATATGGATTTCCACGGATGGCTGACTATCGGCCGCGGTGGAATAGACCTGCGTCTTGGCCACAGGAATGGTGGTGTTTTTTTCAATCATTCTGGTAAACACCCCGCCCAAAGTTTCAATGCCCAATGACAACGGTGTGACATCAAGCAAAAGTACGTCACGGATATCGCCTTGCATAATCCCGCCCTGAACAGCGGCGCCGACAGCTACGACTTCGTCCGGATTGATATCTTTATGCGGTTCTTTGCCGAAAAATTTCTTAACTTCTTCAATAATCAACGGCATTCGTGTTTGTCCGCCAACTAAAACCACTTCGTGAATATCCGATATCTTAAGACCGGCGTCATCAAGAACATGTTTTGTAAGCTTGATCGAGCGGTCAACAAAGTCTCGGGTCAGTTCTTCAAGCTTGGCCCGCGTAAACGAGATACTGAAGTGTTTCGGACCGGACGAATCAGCCGTCAGGAACGGAATATTCACTTCCGTCTGCAGAGTGCTGGATAGTTCGTGCTTCGCTTTTTCAGCAGCATCTTTTAGACGCTGGATAACCTGTTGGTCTTTCGAGACATCCATGCCACTTTCTTTTTTAAATTCGTCCACAAAGTACTGAATGATCCTTTGATCAATATCATCGCCGCCCAAATGAGTATCTCCGCCGGTGCTTTTAACCTCAATCGTGTCTTCGGAAACTTCCAGCACGGAAACGTCAAAAGTGCCGCCGCCGAAATCGTAGACAACGATTTTCTCGTCTTTTCCGCCAGAGGCGGACCCGCCTTTGGCGGGCTTGCCCAATCCGTAAGCCAAAGCGGCCGCGGTCGGTTCATTGATAACGCGCTTCACGGAAAGGCCGGCGATTTCGCCCGCATCTTTGGTCGCTTTACGCTGAGCATCGTCAAAATAAGCCGGCACCGTGATGATGGCTTCGGTAATTTTCTCGCCCAGCTTGTCTTCAGCATCAGCTTTCAATTTCTGCAGAATCATGGCCGAAATTTCAGCCGGTTTTTTCCAATCATCACCAATTTTAATTTCAATGTCACCCTGCTTGCCTTCACGGATTTCATACGGAAGAAGTTTTCTATCTCCTTGCACCTCGACATCGTTAAATCGGCGGCCAATCAAACGCTTCACTGAATAAATCGTGTTCTTGTGATTAGTCACGGCCTGGCGTTTGGCGGTTACACCGACATAACGTTCGCCGTTCTTGCCGACCGCTACCACCGACGGCGTGGTGCGCATACCTTCCTTGTTTTCCAAAATGCGCGGCTGACCCGCCTCCACTATCGCCATCGCTGAATTAGTTGTCCCTAAATCGATACCTAGAATTTTACTCATTTTATTTAGGAGTCTAGGAATTTAGGAGTCTAGGAATTTAGTTTCTGGCTAGATTCCTAAGCACCCTAACATCCTAGCATCCTGATTTACTTAGTTATTTTTACTCGGCTCGGGCGAATCACTTTGCCATGCATCGTGTAACCTGTACGGAGCTGGACCATTTTTTCTCCGCCCGGTTCGGTTTCCATGGCTTCATGTAACTCCGGATTGAACTTCTGGCCGCTAACCGCTATTTCTTCCACTCCGTACTTTCTGAACAACTCTTTAAACTTCGTCACTATCTGTTCTAAACCTTTATTTAACTCTCCCGCTTGCCCGCCTAAGTTTTGCTTCGCAAAATTTTGGTGGGCTATCTCCAAGTCATCCACTATTTCTATCGCTTCCAGGATGACATCCTCGTTGGCGAATCTGACAAATTGTTCTACTCGCCGGGCTTCGTCTTTTTTGTAATTAATGAAATCAGCTCGTTCTTGTTTCCAATTATTTAGGTACTCTTCGCTTTTATCCGTACTTACCATGACTTCAGGTGCTTCGGCTTTGGTTTCTTCGGTAATTTTTTTATCTTCGTCGTTCATATTGTTTAGGTTATCCATAATTTATTTATTTTTTGCAGATAATCGGTGGTGAATTTTATTAGAGCAATATTTTTCTTGTAGTCCATCCTTCTGGGGCCGATAAGCGTTAAAGAGCCGATAATATCTCCTGGCAGAAGATATTTCGTACACATAATAGTTTCGCCTTTTATTTGTCGGAAAGGATTCTCGTGCCCGATTAGGATTTGAATCGGCAATCCCGAAGGCGAACCGAGAATTCTTAAAAATTCCCGCTCAATCAACTGAAACATCGTATCAAAGCCTTCAAAAAAACTGGTTAACTGGAATAAACTGTTAATCTCCTGAAATTCCGGATGACGGGATAGACTGACCAACCCCCGTTTGAAAAATTCTGCTTCCTGAGCAATGCCCGTGATTACGAGATTGCCAGATTGTTCGGAAAGTACCTGGGCAATGGCTTTATTTATAGTTCGGCTGTTAGTTCCGGCTCTGGTTAAAGCTCTGACGATATCTTTTTTATTCTTTGGTTCTACATCGAGCTGTTCAGGATTACTCAACAGCTGATTAACGTAATAACGATAAGCTTTGTCGGTCGGCACTCGTCCGCCGGAGGTATGTTTCTGTTCCAAATAGCCCTGTTCTTCCAGATAATTCATCTCGTTCCGGATGGTAGCCGAGCTAACTTTGAGCTTGGATTTCTTATTGACCAACAGCGAAGGCACCGGCTTGGCCGTCCTTACATACTCGCGAATAATGAAGTCCAGCAATGAATTTTGACGCTTAGTCACGTTCATATCGGTATGATATTAAATTAGCAGTTAGAAGTCAAGAGTGCTAATTTGTGGATAAAGATAGTAATGGTTTTCGCGAGATGTTACAATAAATATACACATGGGTAGACTAAAATCTTTTTGGAGATCGCTGGGGCCGGGACTGGTTGTCGGCGCGGCCGATGACGATCCGGCCGGTATTACAATTTATGCATTGGCGGGCGCAAAGTTCGGTTTGTCGGTTCTCTGGACTGTTCTCGCCACTTTGCCTTTCATGGTCATCATCCAGCGCATGGCCGGCCGGATTGGTTTGGTATCGGGCAAAGGTTTAGCTGGAAATATGAAGAAACATTATCCGCTGTGGATGCTTCTTTTTATTACTATCCTTATTTCTGTGGCATCGGTCATTAATATTGGTGCAGATATTTCCGCCATGTCGGCGGCGCTGAAACTGCTCGTTCCCCTGCCCTCGATTGTTATTGCCGTTCTGCTTTCGCTCATCGTCGTCGCTCTTATTATTGCCCTGCCGTATCGGATTATCGCCAAGTATTTAAAATGGGTCGCCATTGTTCTGTTTTCTTATGTTCTGACAGTATTTTTTATTTCTCCGGATTGGCGAAGTGTCTTTCTCCATATTTTCATTCCTCATGCCTCGTTCAATAAAGAATACCTGGCCATGATCGTGGCCATATTCGGCACAACTATTTCGCCATATTTATTCTTCTGGCAGGCTTCGGAAGCGGTAGAAGAAGAACGGCTTCATCATTATGACCAGGTCCATGGCATGATTCCTGATATCAAACCTAAGGCCACTCGACACTTTCCTGGCCGAATAAGAAACGAGATTGGAACTATGTACACAGACGTGCGCACAGGCATGATATTTTCCAACCTCATCACTTTTTTTATTATGATTCTGGCTGCCTCCACGCTTTTTTCTCACGGATTCAGCGAGGTCAGCAGTATCGAAGACATGGCCACTCTTCTTCGACCGCTGGCAGGACATTACGCCAATCTTTTATTCTTAATCGGCATTATCGCTTCCGGTGTTCTGGCTATTCCGGTTCTGGCTGGTTCGGCCGCCTATGCCATCGCCGAAACCATCGGCTGGAAAGTTGGTCTGGATTATACTTTCGGTAAGGCCCGTCAGTTTTATCTGATTCTTATATTGGCCACGATATTGGGTATTGCCATACCGGCTTTGGGTCTGCAACCTGTCAACATTCTCTACTATACCGGTATTATTTTCGGCGTCGTTTCACCGTTCATCATCGCCCTGGTTATTCACATGGCCAACAACCCAAAAATCATGGGCCAGTACACCAGCCGATTGTTATCTAATGTCATTGCCTATATACTATTGCTTATTATGACCGCCAGTATTATCGGCATATTTTTCTTGTAACATGCTCAAAATTCACAATACTCTGACCGGAATCAAAGAAGAATTCAAACCCTTGGACCAGAACAATGTCCACATGTTTGTCTGCGGTCCGACGGTTTTCAATTACATCCATGCGGGCAATGCTCGGACGTTTGTTTTTTTCGATGTCGTCGGCCGATATCTTGAATTCAAGGGATTTGAACTTAACTATGTTCAAAACATTACCGATATTGACGACAAGATTATCACTCGAGCTCATACCGAAGGCAAAAAAACCGAAGAAATTTCTTTAAAATATAAAACGGCTTTTATCGAAGACATGGGCGTACTGAAAGTTACGGCCGTAAATAATTACGCCTTGGCTTCCGAACATATCGCTGAGATTATTGCTCAAATTAAAGGATTGATAGAAAAAGGATATGCCTACATTGCTCCAGCCATAAAAGCCACTGGAGCCGACGCTGTTTCGGCCGAAGGAAATAACGATGTTTATTTTGAATTGTCCAGATATAACAAAGATTTTCCGAATCAATACGGCACGCTCTCCGGACAAAATCTTGAGGAATTAAAAGAAAGCACGCGCGTAGAAATGGAGGCCAACAAACTCAACCCCCACGACTTTGTTCTTTGGAAAGCCCAGAATTATTCCTACGAACCGACCAATGAATCGCCGTGGGGTCTTGGTCGGCCCGGCTGGCACATTGAAGACACGGCTATTTCCGAAAAATATTTAGGCCAGCAATATGATATCCACGGCGGAGGACAAGACTTAATGTTCCCCCACCATGAAGCCGAGATTGCCCAGCAACAGGCTTTGTCAGGCAAAGTTCCTTTCGTGAAGTATTGGATGCACGGTGGATTTTTGACAACTAAATCGGATAAAATGTCTAAATCGTTAGGCAACTTTACGACTCTTCGAGATCTCGTGGCCCGTTTTTCCAATCATCCGGCCGAAACTATTAGACTCTACTTCCTTTCTGCTCATTACCGCTCCCCGCTTGCTTTTGACGAAACTCTGGTCAATCAAGCCAGTATTGCCATTGATCGCATTGCTGACTTTTTGGCTCGTCTTTCCAAAGCTTCCGGCGAAGAAAACCCGGCTCTTGATGAAATATTAAAGTTACGCGCTGATAAGTTCACGGCCAGTATGGATGACGATTTCAACGCTCCGGCCGGGATTGCTTCGGTTTTTGAACTTATCCGCGCCCTCAACCCTTTGATTACAAAGAATGCCCTCTCGGCGGGGCAGGCAGAATCCATCAAAACTTTCTTCCAAACTACCGTGGAACGTATCCTCGGTATCGTCCCCGAACCTAAAGAACAATCCATCCCGCCCGAAATCTTAGAACTGGTCGAACAGCGCGAACAGCATCGTACCGACCAAGACTGGTCCAAAGCTGATTCTATCCGCGCTCGTATTGAATCCTCTGGCTATCGCATCGACGATACACCTTACGGCCCGCTGATTTCCACTAAATAGCTCCGCAATTTCGAGCTATCAACAAACTTATCCTCAGGGCTCTTTTTTCATGCTTGCATGAAATATTTTAATCTAAGATAATAGACGAGTTCATGAACCAGAATATTTCTCCCGACAAATTACCGCCCCAGAATTTGGATGCCGAAAAGTCGCTTCTAGGCGCCCTACTCTTAGATAGAGAGGCCATCAATAAAGTGGCTGACATTGTGCGCCCGGAAGATTTTTATCAGCATGGCCACCAATTGATTGCCCAAGCGGCCTTTACTCTTTTTGAACACCATGAACCTATTGATCTTTTAAGCCTTTCAAACAAGTTAAGCGATATGGGCGAACTGGAAAATATCGGCGGACTGGCCTATCTGACTTCGTTGGTCAATTCCGTTCCCACCTCAGCCCATATCGCCACTTATGGCAAAATAGTCCAGCGCAAGAAGATGCTCCGCGACCTTATTGATGCCGCTCACCACATGATTAGCCTGGGTTATCGCGAAGAAGAAGATGTGGAAGACCTGCTAGATGAAGCCGAAAAAAAGCTTTTTGCTGTTTCGGCCAAAACTTTGAGCAAGAATTTTATGAGTGTCGGCGGTACCTTGGATGCAGCCATAGAACGCATCACTACCCAGCAGGACGGCAGTTTGCGAGGCCACAAAACCGGTTATTTGGATTTGGACAACATGCTCGGCGGTTTTCAGAATTCTGACTTGATTGTTCTCGCCGCCCGGCCCTCGGTCGGTAAAACCGCCCTGGCTATCAATCTGGCCTACAATATCGCCAAGCAAAAAATCCCCGTCGGCGTGTTCAGTATGGAAATGTCTATCGACCAAGTGGTGGACCGTTTTATCGCTCTGGCTTCAGGTGTCAGTCTTTGGGAAATGCGGACTGGCAAACTTTCCCAAGAACAAGACGAGCTTCTTCGTGTCACCATGGCTTGCGATGAGCTTAAAAATTTTCCTTTATATATTGACGACTCCCCGTCCCCTAATATTACCCAAATGCGCGCCATGGCCAGGCGCCTCCAAGCCGAACATGGCCTCGGCCTGATTGTGGTTGATTACCTTCAGTTGATGAGTGGGCGGCGCAATTATGATAGTCCGGTGCAGATGGTCTCTGAAATCTCCCGAGGTCTAAAAGGTTTGGCCAAAGAACTAAATATTCCGATTATCGCCGTTTCTCAGCTTTCACGGGCCATTGAACAGCGCGACGGCCATCGGCCCAAGCTTTCCGACCTTCGGGATTCTGGTACCATTGAACAAGACGCCGACTTGGTCCTGTTTATCCATCGCGAAGATAAAATGAAAGGCAAAGACCAGGTTGATCCGAGCAAGCAAAATCTGGCCGAACTCATTATTGCCAAACATCGCAACGGTCCAACCGGAGAAATCAAATTCCGTATTGACCCATCTAGTCTCCGTTTCCACCTCGATAACCAAAGTGGTTACTATACCGATGAATATCTTACCGGCGGCCAAAACGTAGAAGAAATAGAGTTCTAGGATTCTAGGAACCTAGGATTCTAGGAAGCTAGTTATAAAACATGATGATACAAAGTTATAAAGATTTGGTAGTTTGGCAAAAATCTATAAGCCTGGTAGAAGAAATTTATAATCTGACAGGACAGTTTCCTAAAGAAGAAATATTTGGATTAATGTCACAAATGAGAAGGGCCGCCGTTTCTATATCTTCAAATATCGCGGAAGGTCGCACAAGAAGTTATAAGAAAGAATTTGTGCAATTTCTCCTAACTGCCTACGGATCAGGGGCAGAGTTAGAAACACAGATACTTATTTCAAAAAGATTGCAGAAAACTAAAAACCTAGATTATAAAAAAGTAGATAGTATACTAGTTGAAGTAATGAAAATGCTCAACACATTAATTTATAAATTAAAATCTGCCTAGATTCCTATACACCTAATACCCTAGTTTCCTAACAGATGGATGAGAAATTCAAACAAATCGCCAAGTTGTTCCAAAAATTGCCCGGAGTCGGACCACGACAAGCGGTGCGGTTTGTTTTGGCGCTTTTGGATAAGCCGGATTCTGAAATTGAAGAACTGGGTTATGCTATCAGTAATTTAAAACGGGATATTTCGTTCTGTAGTCAGTGCTTTAATATCAGCGACAGCCAAGTCTGTTCAGTTTGTGCCAATCCTTCCCGCGACCGCACTAAACTCCTGGTAGTGGAAAAGGTGACTGATCTTGATTCTATTGAGAAGACAGGGCTCTATAGAGGCCTCTACCATGTCCTGGGTGGGGCGATTAATCCCTTAGATAATATCTTGCCTAACAACCTCCGTATCACCGAGCTTAACCGCCGGATTGACGAATCGGCCGGCCAGTTTACGGAGCTTATTTTGGCCATGAATCCCAATACTCCCGGCGAAACTACGGCTTTGTATTTAAAGAGTCAATTTGCCGATAAACCAGGCTTATCTATTACCCGCCTCGGCCGAGGCTTGGCTTCCGGTTCCCATCTTGAATACGCCGATGAAAGCACCCTCAAACACGCTTTAGAGTTTAGGAAATAAAAAAGCCGGCGCGTATATAGCCGCCGGCTTGTAAGTCGTCTCCTGGCAGATTCACGAGCTTCTCACTAGCCAGGGCAGACCCAATAAGGTTCTACACCCGCCGGCGGCGTAAACTTACCGTCCGCCGTAATTTGAGCCCCGCACCCATTTCTGCACTCCGCCAACTTCCCGGGGGTGTTGGGGTAACGGTGGACCATCTTTCCGCCATTGTTTCTCACTTTTGGCTCGTCCTTCTTTTCAGGCATGGGCACCTCTCGTAAATAGACTACTGAAATAGCGCTTCATTGTCAATCACAAAAATATCCCTCTTATAGGGATATTTTTGTGATTTGGACTTTGGTGAATGGCTGGCGATGGCCTTTCTTTTTTCGTTGCCGAGTCTTGGCTTTATATTTGAAAACCATCTTTTTCTTGTCTTTGCCAGTAGCAATAATCTTAGCTCCCACTGTTGCGCCCTTGATTATGGGCTTACCCAGAGTAACCTTGTCGCCATCAGTAATTAGTAACACCTCGTCAAAAGTAACCGTTTCCTCGGTAGTATCCAACTTTTCAATCATTAAAACATCGCCTTCAGCGACTTTGTATTGTTTCCCGCCCGTTTTGATAATAGCAAACATAGTGAAAGTATATTAACGTATTACGCAAATAATGTAAAGTTTGGGCGCGCCGGTTCTCGGCGCGCCTCTAGGGCCAGTTCTTCTGTGTCAGTTGCTGTTCTCGGAACCGCTTGTTCAGTTTCTTCCCTAACCTCCAGCTGTGCAGAAGCATCAAGGAATACAGCGTAACTACGGTTACCACAACATAGACAACACCCCAACCGATTACCCGAAGAACCACCCACGCGCCCGCAATCCAACTAGGCATAACCACCCCTTAAAAAGATAATACCCCATTTCTGGGGTATTATCAAGGTAATTCTAATTTATGTAGCGCCACGGAGAGTCGGACTCCGCTTCCATGCTTGAGAAGCATGTGTCCTAACCGATAGACGATGGCGCCAATATCGTTCTTAAATTATAACACATTTTGGCTATTTCGCTAGCCATTTTTTAGACTGCCTAACGAGGAGGTCTTTGGTTTGCGACGGTTCTGCCATTATTTCGGCCACAATTTTTTCCATGCGCATACCTTGGGAACCTTTTACCAGCACGAGATCATGTTCTTGGATTAATTCTTTAATTTTTGGTTTGGCTTCATTCGAATTATTAAACGTAAAAATCTTATCGGATGATAGTTTGTTTAAAGCGGATTGGGTAATAAATTTTGCCTTCGGACCGACACAAACAAGAATATCAACTATTTCGCTAGCCAGTATGCCGATATTGCGATGAGCTTTTTCCGAATGTTCGCCCAGTTCCAGCATGTCGCCCAAAATTGCAATCTTACGGAGCGCCGGAACATCCCGGAGAGTTTCTAGAGCCAAACGCATAGAGGCCGGCGAAGCATTATATGTATCGTCAATGATATTTGAATTTTTAATGCCTCGCAAAATCCTCAACCGGCCCTTGGGGCCGTGGTGTGCACTAAGAGCTTCGCTAATATCAACGAGATTCATGCCGAGAACCAAACCCACTGCCGCCGCGGCCGCCGAACTCCACGCTTGCGATTTACCCAATGAGCCCTCAATGCGAACGGGGACAAAATGAACGCCCCCCGCCGAGCTGGCCGGGGTAAATTCGTTCAATTTAAAGGTAATGCCAACAGGCCTGCCTTCTTCATTGCTGACATATTCAATATCCGAAGCTCTAATATTCGCTTCAGACGAAAAACCGTATGTTTTAACATGGGCTTTCGTTTTGGATTGCATATCCAGGACCCGATGGTCATCATGATTCAAAATCGCGTAATCATTCGCCGATAAAACTTTTAATAAATTGGATTTCTCACTAGCCACCGCATCCGCGTTTTTAAAATATTCAATATGCACCGGCATATCGCCCACTGTGGTAATGACAGCTATGTGCGGTTTAAATTTTTTAACTAATTTTTTAATATCCCCCGGCCGGTCGGCGCCGTATTCAAGAATCAATACTTCCGGATAATCTTGTTTTTTAAATAAATCCAAATAGCCATGCGTTAAAACCTTCGCCCAAAACCACATTGATGGCCCGTGAGTATAATATTCCTTATCCCAATTGCCAATAATAGTCAGCGGCAACCCAAGTTCGTTATTTAAATTGCCGGCCGCGCTTCTGACTTTTTTAATCCGACTGATTACGGCGCCAATCATTTCTTTGGTTGATGTTTTGCCTGCATTTCCGGTCACGCCAATAATCATTGGTTTATATTTCCAAAGATAAAGCTTGGCTAAAATCGTGAGCTTCCATTGTAAAATTCTTAACATATTATCTGGTCGGCCAGGTAGTGAAAGTTCGAGATACAATTTGCTCTGCAAATTGTCAGGCGGAGCCACTCGAACTTCTACTACCTGGTCGGCGGAACGTTATAATAATTCAATAAATAAGCGGCCACGTCGCGGAAAGTCGGCGATAAACTGTCGGCGGCGAAGGTAATACCTTGGGGCTTATCCATTTTAATCAAAATGACGAATTTCGGGTTTGATGCCGGCGCAAAGCCGACGAAATCGTGGATAAACACACCATCCTGGTATCCGCCTTTGCCATCGGCGATTTGGGCCGTACCGGTCTTACCGGCGACATCATAGCCTTTTATGCGGGCTTTATCAAAGCCAATATCGACGACACTTACCAGCATGGTTCTTATCTTGGCCGATGTTTTTTCGGAAATCGGGATACTGACCACTTCCGGCTGGGTCACATCTTCAGTTCCGCCTTCATGGATAATCCGGTCAACAATATACGGTTTCATTAGTTTCCCGCCGTTCGCCAATGCGGAATAAGCGGTAATGAGCTGAATTGGCGTCACAGCGATGCCTTGGCCAAATGAAGCTGTCACGAAATTGACTTGCCGACCGCTATATAAATTAGCCACGTCACCGCTGACTTCGCCCGGTAAATCAACGCCTGTTTTTTGGCCGAAGCCGAAATTGATAACGTAATTCAAAAAATTATCCTGGCCGACTAGATTTTCAACGAAGGCGGCGCCGGTATTCAGTGATTTTTCAAGCACTTGAGTCATCGTGACCGTGCCATGGGCTAGACCGTCGAAATTATGGATTTGGCGGCCGGCAATTTCAATTATGCCCGGGTCGGAAAAAGTGGTATTGGGCGTCACTTTGCCCGAATCAATGCCCGCCGCCATGGTAATCGGTTTAAAAGATGAACCGGGTTCAAACATTTCTTGAACGTTTTGGTTAATAAATGAGCTTGTCGGCGAGGAACTGTAATTGTTCGGATCAAAAGTCGGTTCGTCGGCCATGGCCAAGATTTTTCCGGTTTGAGGGTCCTGCACGATAATACTTCCGCCAGCCGCTCGCCATTTAGTCAGCACGTCATGAAGCTTGGATTCAACAAATAGCTGAATATTACGGTCAACGGTAAGAATGACGTTATCCGGACGGGGCGAAGTTATATCTTCGGCTTGGCCGCTTAATTCATTATCAAAATAACTTTCGATACCATACTGGCCCAGCCGGCCATTTTCGCCGAAACCGAGAAAGCCGATAACCTTTGACAAAAAAGAATTAGCCGGATAGAACCGGTCCGTTTCATACCGAATTCCCATTCCTTTTATATTGAGTTTGGTTATTGCGTCGGCCTGTTCGGGAGTAATTTTGCGGGCTAGAATTTTTGACGTGGTTGACCCGCTCCCAAGTAAAGTTTGAAGCGTAGTTTGATCGATTTTTAAAATTACGGCCAGTTGATTCGCTGTGGCCACCGGGTCAACGAGCGTGGCCGGCGTGGCATAAACCAATGGGAATTTTTTATTAGTGGCCACAAGGTAACGCTGATCAGCCACCGGACCCGTCGCTTTCGGATCTTGAACAAAAATATTTCCTCTTATCAAAATATTGCTGATATTTTGATTTTGAGCCTGGGCGGTTTGGGTATAAAGCGTATGACGAACATAAGAAAGTACAAAAAGTCGCCAGGTAATGATGCTGGCGGCCACAACGACACACCCAAAAACTATTTTAACTCTTAACGAATCGTGCTTACCCATAATTTCGACGCTCTCGCTGAGCGGTGTTATTTCTGCAAAGCGACGTTGTTATTTTCAAACACATAGACGATATCTTTGGCCTCCACCATTTGTTGAGCTTTGGCAAAAGCGGCGGCCGATATTGGGTCTTCGGTCGCTGATTTCTGGACAGTAAGCAAACTCTGAATCTCGATAAGTTTAGCAATCTTAGTTCGCACAGCGGAAATATTGTATTCCCTTGATGTTACTGCGTTCGCACTGGCGATGTAATACATTAAAAAGCCCGCGCAAAAACAGGCCAGTAAAATATTCAGGACGGCAGTCGAGTTTAAAAAGATTGACCAATCAAACGAACGAGAAGCGGGACGATTCGACGGCGTAACTGCGGTCAAGAGACTTCACGAAGGCATTCCTGCTCCATGTGTTAATAAACTTCTGATTTTAGTCGATTTCTGTGTTGGAAGCTCCGGTTCTCCCTCGCCATAGCAATATAACTATGGCTCGGTTCAATCCTCACTTCCGCCTTGAACTCGCCTAAAATCAGTAGTTTACATCTTTGATTGTTAAATTTTTTCCGCAACTTTCATTTTTGCGCTCCTACTTCGAGGATTTTGTTGTTGTTCCGGCCAGGTCGGCCTGGTCGTGCCTTTCACGGGCTGGGTAATTCGGCCAGCCTTTATTTGTTCTTTGAATATCTCTCTCACGATCTTATCTTCATGGCCTTGGAACGATATCACTACGAGCCGGCCGCCTGATGGCAAAATGTCAATCGCGGCTCGGACGCCTTTAGTGACATTCCCCAGCTCGTCATTAGCCACGACCCGTAAAGCTTGAAAGGTTTTGGTCGCGAAGTGAATCTTACGGTGTTTATACCAATCGGGCACTGCCACATTGATGACCGCCACCAAATCTTCGGTCGTCATAATCGGTTTTTTCTTCCGGTTAAGACCAATGCTCTCCGAAATGCTCTGGGCAAACTGCTCTTCGCCATAATCCCGGATAATTTGTTCCAGCTCCGGCACGGTAAAAGTGTTTACAATCTCATAAGCCGGAACCTGCCCCGAATCTTTCGAAGGATTGAAGCGCATGTCCAGAGGTTCATCTTTTTTAAAAGTAAATCCCCGACCACTGGATTCATAGTGCCAAGAAGACAAACCCAGATCGAACAAGATACCGTCGGGCACAAAATCATGGTCCTCGGCAATCTTTTTTAGATTGACATAAGAATCGTTCACCGCAATCACGTTTTTTCCTAATTCGTGATCTTTGATTTGCGATTCCGTCTCCTTAAAAAGCACAGGGTCCCATTCTATACCCAGAACGATACCATCGGGACGAACCCGTTCGGCAATCGCCAAGGTGTGACCGCCACCGTTCATGGTCGCATCAATGTATCGTCCGCCCGCCACGGGCTTCAGATATTCAAGAACTTCATTTAAAAGGACTGGCGTGTGTATCATATGCCTAGCTCTCTCAATTTTTCGGCAATACTATCGGAATTTTTTTCTAAATTGGCCTTGTAGTTTTCCCATTTCTCTTCATCCCATATCTCAAGGCGGCTATATAACCCGGCGACCACGGCTACTTTTTTCAAACCAGCATAAGTTTTCAAATACTCCGGAACCAGAATGCGTCCCAAACCGTCAAATTCCACTTCCACGGCACCGGACAACAGCAACCGAGCGAATGAACGTGAATCCTGTTGGACAATGGGCATATTGCCCAATCGTTCGGCTAACTTCGCCCAATGCGCTGATGGGAACACGAACAAACAATTATCCAGACCGCGAGTAATCACCGCTCCTTCTCCCAATTCCTTCCGGAATTTAGAAGGAATAGAGAGCCGTTTTTTGGCGTCCAGATTGTGTTTATATTCGCCTATTAACATTCAGGATTCTAGGTTGTTTAGGATTCTAGGACCCTAGGTTTCCTAGATTCCTAACCTCCTGCCTGTTACTTATCCACTTGTTATCCACTTCCACCCACTCAGTACCATAACTTAGGCATCATATCCCACTCTGAAAATGTACGCAATGTTGATAACCCAGTAGTGTATTTTTGAGCCGGCTTTGGCTGTTGCCGAAGGCATTCTCAAAAATCTACTAGCTGGGTGCATAACTTTAAACCAAAGAAAAAGAAAAACGGGGCTGACCAATACTGGCCACCCCCGTTGAAACTGCGATGGGTTCACCCTTGCTTCCGCGCTAGGAACTCACGGCCCTTGCCGATGTCCCGGTTAATCGGGATGCCCTGCGCACAGAGCGGACAAGTGGACGGTTCGTACGTTTCGAGTTTCAGGTTCATGAGGGCGTTGAGCCTCGGTGGGTCTCCAACGTCCGCCACCGTGACACCGCCCCTGTTGCAGAGCACACTGAGCCCGATGACGATGCCACCAACGGCGCGGACGGCTTCGATGACTTTCCTCGCCGAACCACCAGTGGTGAGCACGTCCTCGACAACGAGCACGCGCTTGCCTGCAATGAGCTTGTCGTAGCCACGCTTGATGACGAAGGTGTCACCTTCCTTCTCGGCGTAGACGCTGAGCACTTGATCCCCTTGTATTTCGCTCAGACGATCTGCTGTTCGCTGAGAAAGAATCACGCCACCGATCGCCGGACCGATCACGACCTCTACTGGATATCCCAGGACCGAGAACGGCTCGGCAAGCGCCCGGCAAAGCAGTGATGTTTTTGCCGTATGTGGATACACTGCGTCCTTGTTGATGTACGCCGAGCCGTGCAAACCAGACGTGTAGCGAAAGTGGCTGTTGGTGATGATAGCTCCGACTTTGTCGAGAATCGCCATCACTTCTTGTTCGGTCATGGTTTCGCTCCTTCCTTAAAGAACTGTCGCGATCTCTTCGGAGATTTTCTTCACCGCATCCACTGGCGAGCCGATTTCAGTCGGCGGTTTCGTGATCGGGCGGCCGATAACCAGAGCTGTCGCGCCGGCCTTGATTGCTTCTGCCGGTGTCATGATTCGCTTCTGGTCATTGGCAGCTGCCCATACCGGTCGAACACCTGCCACGACCTTCATGAACACGTTCCCGAAATTCGCCTGCTTGCCGAGGAGTTCAAGTTCTTGGGGCGAACAAATGACACCATCGCAACCGGCGAACTTCGCATCGCGCGCAAATTGCAGAACCTTGGCCTTACTTGGTGCACCGAAGGTCAGGTAGGCGTTGTTCTCCTCGAACGAAGTGAGGACCGTTACCGCGAGAACGAGTGATGAGCCCCTGTTCTGGACAGCGGCTATCATGGCATCGATTCCCGCCGAGGCGTGAACGTTGAACATCTTGACACCCAGTCCGACAGCCGCTTTGGAGGCGGCGGCAACCGTGTTGGGGATGTCGTTGAACTTGCCGTCGTAGAAGACCTCCCCACCGAGCGAACGAACGAATTCAACGACCTTGGGAGCGCCAACGGCCGTGAGAAGCTCCAGCCCGACCTTGAAACACCAAACGTGCGGAGCAAGACTTTCCACGAGAGACTTGGCCTTGTCCAAGTCATCCACATCCAGGGCCACGATAATCTTGTCTTTTGCTTCCATAACCACCTCTCAATCAGTTGTAAACGAGCGTGAAGATAACGAGCATACTCTAATGAAAAACCATCAAAAAATCAACCTCTTGTGCACCCTGCAGGATTTGAACCTGCGGCCCCCGCAATGTGAATGCGATGCTCTACCGCTGAGCTAAGGGTGCAAATATATTCCCATAATACCACCCAAACAAAAACTAGGCGATGGCGGGCTGAAATTTTCTCAATCTGCACAATCGGCCGCTGTTTCAGGTTTTCTGACGCTATTTTCCTGGGAACCGGCCCGAGGATGCCGGAAACGGCTGAAAGCCGCATGGTCCGGCAGGAGTTGCTTCGGCCGGTCATTCGGATAAGTTTCTTGGCCGTGCTTTAGCCGGCCTAAGAATCTCTGTAGAGAAATAAGAAGAAGTGACTAGAAATAGTCCAGGAGGAAGCCTGAGAAAAAACCACAAATGATTTCGACCCTAAATCCCAATTTTATTAATTATCTTCTCGTGAGGCCCTTCGAGTAATACCCTGACGAAGCGGTCAAACATGTTGAAACGATAATCAAACTCCTCTTTGTCCATCAAGGTAAACTTTATTTCGGTGCCAATCTCGGCTTCCAAGGAACCGAGAAAATTGCGAAGTCTGGCGCGATTGATGTCATCGCCGACAATAAATAAATCGGCCGGCGCGTCGTATTGATTTAGAGAATCGGGATCGCTCAAAAAAATTCCGGAAATAACTGCCAAGCGAACCCGGCCTAGATTAGAGACTCGCTGAACCATCCGCTCCCTCTCCCAAGCCGATGATTTCAAAACTAAACTTCTTAATTCCGAAAAAAATTCAAAATCAGGATTTAAAGTAAAGCGCTCAGCTTTAGGACGAGTTTTCTTTGTCTTTTTTAACTTCGCTATTTTTTTCCCGCCAGAGGCGAGACCTCGTCCGGAACGGACGGGCTTTTTCTTTATTGTAGCCATGTTATTTTTTCCGCTTGACGATAGTAATTTGTCTTAAAAGTTCAATCTCCTCCCGCACCACTTGCGGTAATTCCTGAATGCGCTGGGCTATCTCCCGAGCACTGAAATCAGCTGGAAAATTGCGGTAAAGGAACTTCAAAATCTTGACCCTGGCTTTTGACCCAAAGAGGTTATCAAGTATAGGCTTTGACATTTCGAGTGGAATTAACTTAGAATGAATCTATTAAATCGCCTACAGTCTATCGGAATAGGCTAGAAAAGTAAATCCCCACACTCATGCATGAGTGTGGGGAGACGCCCTCTACCACTCATGGAAAAAGTCTTCATCAATCCGGTCGCCAAAGAGATTCTCATCAAGGGTAATGGCAAGGAAGGTCCGGTTGATTTGTTTTCCTATGACAACAACGGCAATAGCCGGGCGCTCGGCAATCTTTTCGTTATCGGCAATATCCAGGGCGGCGGTGCTGAAAAAAAAGATGATATTGACGTCGGTTATGTTTTGAATCTGGTAGCCTCGCTCGCTAAACGCGAATACTATGCCAATCCGGACACGAGCCCGAAAGACGCTTTCTCCAACGCCCTCAAAAAAATCAACGGCGTCGTTGAAGAGTTCTTTAAAAACAAAGAGACCAAGATTAATATCGGCATTCTTGCCATCGCCGGAGGCCAAATTCATATTTCTAAACTCGGCAAATTCAAAATCCTTCTCGCCCGTGGCGGTAAGAACATCGATATTTTAAACAACATCCAGTTATTTGATAAAGAATCGACCCAAGAAAGAGAATTTTCCAATATCATCTCCGGCAAAGTGATTGAGGGCGACCGAATCCTGGCTTTTTATCCCAGCCGCAGTACTGTCGCCCGCGAGAAAAATCTTAAAGAAAACCTATTAAAATCAACCCAAGACGAGTTTGTCGCTCAATTGACGGCTATTCGAGAAACCAAGCCGGAATTTGCTTGCGCCGCGCTTCATATAGATATTAAAAAAGGCACCGAAATTGCTGATGCTCCTCGTATTCAGCCCAAAGAACTTCAAGAAGAATCGGCTGAAAATTTGACGCCCGCGATTCAGCTTGCCCGCCAAAATTTGTCGGAGAAAAACTTAGGCGGGCTTGCTAATACTGATACCGAAAAAGAGGAGGCCATACCAGAAGAAGTGCCTGTTTCGACGGTCAGAACCGCAGTCAAACTCGCTCCCGAACCGGCTATTCCTAAAATTATTCCGGCTGAATTTGCCCGCGGTAAAAGAGAGGTATTTCTTTCTAAACAATTCCATCAACTAAAAAATATGAACATCACGCCCCAGGTAAAAATATATGCCATGGGAGGCATCGCCGTGGTCGCGCTCATTACGATTTTCAGTCTCAAATCATTCGTGTTTGTCAGCACCGCCACCCGTCAGCTTAACGCCGTTATTTCTGAAGCCCAAACAAACCTTAAATTGGCTTTGGACAAACAGGGGCAAAGCGATTTAATCGGAGCCCGCGGATTATTATTAAGCTCCATCGCCTCAATTACCCAAGCCGAAACAACTAATGGCACTTCGAAAAAAGCCGACGATGCCAAAAGCCAACTGGTGCTGGCGCTTGATAGCATGGATAATGCCGTGAGCACCGATCCTAAACCTTTGGAAAATGGCATCCCGATTGATTCCGGAACCGCCAAGCTAATTACTTCGTCTGGTAACAATTTTTATGTTTACTTAGACCAAAATGGCACTGGCGCGATTGCCAAGATTAGTGCCGACGGTTCTATTACCGCCTCCACGCCTGTTAAAGATATCTCCCCTTCAGCCATATTTAGCAGTAATGATTACGTCGCCCTAGTCGACGCCAATGCTAAAAAACTTACTTCTCTTTCCATAAGCAAATCCTCTCTAATTTCCAAAACATTCTCAATGGACTCGTTAGTGAATCTGGAGGTTTATCAAGATAATCTATATGGTCTGACCACCACCGGTATTATGAAGATAACCGATGCTGCCTTAGGAAAAACTGTTGTCCAGTCTTGGCTCGCCAGTGGTACAATCCTAGCCTCAGGAGCTTCGCTTATTACAGTGGACGGCAATATTTTTACTCTTTCCTCAGACGGCACTCTCACTATGTATTACAAGGGCAAAGTGAAAAGCACGGTTAAAACCCAAGTTTCCCCGGATGCCGGAAGCATGCTTCTCACTACCACTGATTCGCTCAATTTATATCTGGTAAACATATCGACGGGAAGAATTTATATCTTAGCTAAAGATTCCGGCGCAGTTTCCAAAACCTTAAAGATTAATTCCACCCGACCTATTACAAGCGCCACCATTTCCACCGATGGTGTCACAATCTACATCCTCTCCGATAACAAAATCTGGAGAATACAGTAATAAGAAAGCCACTTAATTTAAATTAGAAACGCCCGGGGTCGCCCGGGCGTTGTCGTACTGGTCGAGGACTACAGGAACAGGACGTGACTGACTTTCTCACCGCGCATCAGAGCTTCGATCTTCTGGCGGGAATGTTCCACCGCCTCCGGCCCGCCCACAAGGAAGCACAGTCGTTCCTGGCCTCTCACTTCGGTCACCAGAGTGGCGCCGGTATCGAACTCGCCAATCCGGCTCTGGTCAGGCCCGCGGCCACGAAGGATGTTGGCTAACGCGCCGACGCTTCCAACGGATTCCTTCACTCCCTTAAGAGAGACTTGCACGGATACTTGGTCCATACACCTCCCCGACATTAAAAGAACTGGTTGAGACTTTAATATACCACGGTTTTATCCACAGAGCAAATTAAAACCGCCTTCAAAGGGCGGTTTTAATTTGGTTTAAACTGCTTATTTGAGCTCCACAACAGCTCCGGCAGTTTCCAGTTTTGTTTTCATCTCGTCAGCTTCGGCTTTTTTAACATTTTCTTTCACGGTCGAGCCGGGCTTATCGGTCATCTCTTTGGCTTCTTTAAGGCCAAGACCGGTTATCTCGCGCAAGGCTTTAATGACCTGAATCTTTGAGGCGCCAGCATCTTTCAAGATGACATTAAAACTGTCTTTCTCTTCACCGGCTTCGGCGCCATCACCAGCTGCGGCCGGACCGGCCGAAGCGGCAAACGAAGCGGCCGACACGCCGAACTTCTCTTCCAGAGCCTTCACGAGCTCGTTCAGCTCAGAGACTGTCATTTTTTCGATTTGTTCAATAAATTGTGTACTATCCATTTGGATGGGATATGGGTTATGTAGTATGTATTATGGCTGTTAAAACCCTTAATACATAATACCTTCCCCATAATACATATTAATTTGTTACTTCTCGTTTCTTGCCAATTTCACCTAAAACTATGACTAGACTAGTTAAAGAATACTTCATCATGCCGAGCAAACGGCCAATCAATACTTCTTTGGACGGCATCTTAGCCATTTCCATAAACTGT
>CAIKUK010000009.1 GCA_903830625.1 Candidatus Yanofskyibacteriota bacterium | reverse complement strand
TCCGCCGCCGTCGAATTTTGTGCCAGCAAAGCTGGCGCGCCGCCCATTCCCCGCAAAACTTGTCCTCGACCCGATCGGGGAGCAGGGAGCGCTGGATCTAGCTCTCAAAAGAAAGACGAGCCAAAAGATAAGAAATTGTAGACTCGGCACCCTGATTTAGATTAATAAATTTTCCCCCAACCCCATCATAGGATCCTCCAGTGGTTCGATCATATACAACCTGCCCAAGAATATTATCCCCCAAGAACCAGTTAAATGCGATGTTAACTAATTCCTTGTAATGCTTCCTGTTTGTTACCTGAAACATTACATTGAGGGCTTCTACGGTGGCAGTGGTATCCTCGGGCTGTTGGTCAAAATGCTGTCTTGTCCCTTCCTTAGGAAACCAGCCGCTTTGGCCGATAGGAATGTACATACTATCCTTATAGGTGTGTTTAATTAGGAAGTTTAGGGTTTTTTCAGCCACTTCGAGATATCTTCTCTCGCCGGTTATTTTATATCCGAGGAGGAGCGCTTCTGGTAGGATGGCATTTGAATATGTTAAATAATGCTCAAACCACTCCCATTCAGGCGAGTGACTCTTCTCATACAGAGTCACGAGTTGTTCACAGTGGAGCCTTAAGGCAGCGAGAGTCTTGGGTTCTTTCCATTTCGAAAGCAAACAATAGAGAGCCTTAATGTAAAAAGCGATAGCACGAGGCGAGGAGAAAGCAATATTTTTCCGGAAACTCTGTTCAAAGAGAAAATGGGCTTGACGTCTTAGACGTTTGGGGATTTGTTTGGTAGTTGAAACAAGTGCTATGGCATATAGGGCCCTAGCGTTGGCATCTTCTAGGTTTTCCTGGCGATTTTTCTGTTCGTCAATAGCGCGGTTTGAATTGATATAGTTATCGAAATGACCATCGGGTTTGGCTACCCCAGAAAGAAAGTTTAGGTATATGGAGGCGAGTTTTAATGAAGAGTGAATCCTAAATTTTTTATAATGGAGAGTGGCAACGATTAAGGCTCGGGCATTATCGTCTAAGGTGTATCCAGAAGAAAGATCCGGTTCGGTAAGATTGGCAAACTGAATAATGCCAAAATCGTCAGTTAATTTAGCCAGATGTGTAAGCTTTATAGGTGGAAGTTTTCTTTGCTCTCGGATTAGCTCCGGTACAAATTGCGAGAAATATTTCAGGTAGGAAAGGGCAACATTTTCCCAGGTCATGTGTCTTGTGCGGAAATAAGCGTTTTTACCCATCCGTAGACGCAACTCATCACTTCCCAATAATTTAATGATGGCATCGGTGAAAGCCCGGGGATTTTTGAAGTCAATTAATATGCCGACCTCATTCGTGATGTCTTGTTTGGCTTGGGCAAAGGCTGTGGATATTACCGGACGACCACTGCCAAGGGCGTAAGATAAAGTGCCGGAGACAGTTTGGTTTGGATTTAAGGAGGTGGAAAGGTAGACATCGGTAGCCTCTAAAAAGCCGAGGAGGTCGTTTAGACTAAGGTAGGTGTTATAAAAAGAAACATAGTTGCTTAAATCAAGTTGATGCACTTTTTTAGTAAGAAAATTACGGTAAGTTTCGCCTTCCTGCTCCAAAACAGTAGGATGAGTAACGCCAGCAATAAGAAATTGAACATTAGGAAATTTTTCTACTACCGAAGGCATTGCCTCAATTACATACTCAACCCCTTTACCGGGACTAAGAAACCCAAAGGTTGAAAGAATTAGTCTGCCAGAAAAACCGAGGGCAGATTTGGCGTTTTTACTGGTTCTATAGGGAACATGATGGATTCCATGAGGAATAACTTGAATTCGATCAGGATTTAATCCATAATCCTTCTCGAGAATTTCCTTTGAAGAGTGAGTCATGACGACTATTCCTTTCGAATATTTCATTATAGCTTGAACGGTGTTGCGCATTCTTTCATCTGGGGCGGGAAGAACGGTGTGAAATGTGATAACAACCGGTTTTTGAAGTTTTTTCAGAAATAGAAGCAGATGCGAACCATATTCTCCTCCGAAGATACCAAATTCATGTTGAATATTGACAAGCTTTACCTCTTTGAGCTGGTTGAGCTTGTTGGCAGCGTTAATATAATCCTCTTCACGAGGTTGGCTTATCTGGAGAATTACTTTGTCAGGATATGGGAAATGACTTACTTCAGTAAGATTCATCGCGACAATCTTTGACTTAACCGACGGTCCAAACATTTGATCAATAGCATTGGTAAGATCCTCGGTAAAGGTAGCTATACCGCACTGTCGTGGCGGGAAGGTAGCCAGATAGACGATCCAAGATTTATCCCGCTGGTTGGCGCTCATAC
Organism: Candidatus Yanofskyibacteriota bacterium; assembly: GCA_903830625.1. Classification (GTDB taxonomy): domain Bacteria; phylum Patescibacteriota; class Minisyncoccia; order 2-02-FULL-40-12; family GWA2-44-9; genus 2-01-FULL-41-21. The sequence goes on along the minus strand of CAIKUK010000009.1, from coordinate 47,373 downwards.
TTTTAGGGGGCTTTCTTTGAGTTCAGTCAACAGTTCTGTGAGGTTAACAGATTTTGCGGCGATTAATTTGTCGGCAGCCCCATAATAAATATAAAGTCTTTTATCTCTTACGACTGCTCCGGTAGGAAAGACAACATTATTTGTAACACCACTTTTTTCCCAAGAAGCCTTTGGGGAAAACAGAGGTTCTTTTAATCTCCCCAAAACTTTTAGGGGATTTTTGAGATCAAGCAGGGCAGCGGAGACATGATAGATTTTTCCAAAAGGGGTATCCTCCACCGCATGATAGATAATAAGCCATCCGTCTTTTGTTTCAATCGGGGGACAACCGCCGCCAATGTTACGGTTTTCAAACCAAAAGAGAGGATCAAGCACAATAAAATCACCTAAATTCTTGAGATAATCGCGCCAGCGGTCTTCAGTAAGTTCTGAGAAATTGTTAAAGTAAACAATTTGGATTCCGGGCAGAATACGGTGGAGAAGAGCAAATTTATGATTGAATTTTTGGGGAAAGAGAGAAGCATCTTTTTCAAATAACAACATGTCTTTCCCCTCTCTCTCTTTGTAAAACATCTCAAACATAGTATATCTTTCTCTGACTTTTGACTTGCGAAAAATATCCTCGGCTTCAGCGTAAGAGATTTTCGGCGAGATAATGCCCTGTTTGGCGAAATGGATAAGATCTTTGCTTGTGGCGTAGGAAATAAGAGCGTTTTTACCGTCATAGGCGGTGTAGAAAAGATAGTATGTTCCCTCTAAAAGAGTAATTCTGGGATCTTCTACACCCTTTTTCTCGTAATCATATTCTGGAAAGAGAACCGGCTCCTTAAGTCTTTTTACAACTTTATTATCTTTCAGCTGGCAGTAACCTATGGAAGAAATATCATTATGGTTAATTGCCCGATAGAACATGTGGGTAATGCCATCCACCTGGATGCAGGCCGGGTTTAAAACACCCTTATTTTCGAATTCCAGATTTGTTTTTTCTAAAATTATTCCCTCGTTTTTAACTGTGATCATAATTTTTTTATTAATTAATTAGTTAGACTTTTATTTACCCCGTAATTGATAACCGCTTAATTCATCTAAACCAACATCAAGGGCTTTCGTAATTTTCTTTAATGTATCAAGCGTTGGGTTTATATTCTCGCCCTGTTCAATTTTAATAATCGTGTTGTTGGCAACATCAGCGAGTTTAGCGAGCCGATCTTGTGAAAGCCCTTTTTGCTTTCGTAGCTTTTTAAGATTTTTTGATAGTGAATAATCTTGTTTTGACATAATTTATTTATGGTAGTATTATTATATTGGAGTATGACTTTTCTTTGGCACTAATATAATGATACTACATTATTTATTTTTAGTAAAGGGTGGGCGGCGTATTTCGCAAAGCGAAATACGAAATTCGACGGCGGCGGAAAAATCGTTCAGTTTTGGATGGTCGGGCCGCCGAGAATCGAACTCGGTCTACCTGATCCCAAATCAGGCGTACTACCGGCATACTCCGGCCCGAAATTTTACTAACCTTGTCCGCCCGGTAGGAATCGGACCTACATTTGGAGTTTAGAAATCTCCAGTTCTATCCATTGAACTACGGGCGGATTATCTAATTTTTCCGCCCCGACGATTCTGTCGGGGAGCCGACCGCAGCGTCGGCTTTGAGCTACGAGGGCATCGCAGCTCATTAAATTCTACATTAAAAAGGCCGAAACGTAAAGATTATAGCCTTGTATCTGCCTGTACAATCATTACAAAAGAGGTATTATATGGCTATGAATAAAAACCTCATTTTATCGATATTGGTTGTCATCTTGCTCGGTTTGGGTCTTTGGTGGTTTATTTCCATTACAAAATCTGGGGATGAATTAACTCCGACTGCTTCGGTTACAGTTTCTGCGAGTCCGACCCCGGTTCAGAACATAACCATTACTTCACCCAAAGCCAACCAATCAGTTGATTCACCCATAACCGTTTCTGGCCAAGCCCGAGTGTTTGAAAACCAGTTCACGGTTCAAATAAAAGATATGGCCGGCAAAGTAGTGGCCACGGCCCACGTATTTTCTGATGCCAAAGAGATGGGGCTTTTTGGAAATTACAGCGTCAAAATTCCAATCCCAGTCGGAGCGGGTTCCGATTTAAAAATAGAGGCGTTTAGCTATGCACCAAAAGGAGATGGCTCATTTGAAGGATATGCTTCAGTTCCAATAAAATTAAATTCTGTGGCTACGGCAAGTGTTAAAGTGGCTTTTATTCAAACGCCGGTCGGCAACGACTGCAGTGTGGTTAGTTTGTATTCGCGTCAGATTACCAAAACTTCGGAAGTGGCCTACGTCAGTCTATATGAATTATTAAAAGGCCCGACCGCTTCTGAAAAAGCCGCTGGTGCAACTACAATTATTCCCGATGGTGTGCAGATAAATTCAGTGCGTCGAACCGGCGATACGATTTACGCCGATTTTGACGAGACATTGGAATTTCAAGTCGGCGGTTCTTGCCGTGTCCAAGCTATCCGGTCTCAAATCACAAACACCCTCAAACAATTTTCCGGTGTAAATAACGTTGTTATCTCTATCAACGGCCGGACTGAAGATATTCTCCAGCCATAAGTATTAAGTTTTTAATGGTAAAAACATGGACGTATGGAATCAGTTCTGTGGTATCCACAGATTGGTGTGTTTACGTCTAAAATTAATGATACAATTAGAGCATGCCCCTAGTTTTTTGTGGTATTTGCAAGAAAGAATTCTATGTAAAACCATCTCACCTGAAACGTGGTGATGGAAAATACTGCTCTAACACTTGTTCTGCTCAAGCTCGTCGACGAGGAAAGTACGTTGTTTGTACTACATGCGGAAAGGATGTCTGGAGAATGCCAAAACATTTAGATCACTCAAAAAGTGGTAATTATTTCTGTGATAAATCTTGCCAGACACTGTGGAGAAATTCAGTTATGTATTCAGGTCCGGCTCACCCCAATTGGAAAGGTGGCGAGAATATATATCGTAAAATAATGCTTTGCAGTAAAGGTTCACAAATTTGTAAGCGTTGTGGCATTATTGATCTACGCCTTCTAACAGTTCATCATATCAATCAAAATCGAAAAAATAATAACATTGAAAATCTAGTTTGGTTGTGTTATAATTGTCATCGGTTGATACACAAAGATAAGGAAGAAATGAAAAAATTTATGGGGATTATGGTGTAACGGTTAGCACAGCAGTTTGTGGAACTGCGGGCGAGAGTTCAACTCTCTCTAATCCCCCCAGAAAAAACCAAAACAGCCCATTCGGGCTGTTTTGGTTTTTAAGCTTGAAAAATTAAGGAAATAGGCTATTATAAATAGAACACACACAGAAACAATGAGTCCAGCTTATACGTATATCCTATGGCTATTAAAGACCAATTTAATGTTCTGGCAGAGGCTCTACAAAAAGGTGATTCCGGCTCGGCAGAGAAGATATTTGATCACTTTTCCAAGCCCATCTACGCCTTTTTTATGGCCCGAATCCGGCACAAGGAGACAGCCCAAGATTTGACCCAAGAAGTTTTTTTGAAAGTCATAAAAAGTATAGATCAATTTGATAGAAAAAGCGGGGATTTTACGGCCTGGATTTGGCAAATCGCGCGCAATTCGGCCATTGATTATTTCCGCCACAAAAAACCGTCTTATCTTGCCGACTTGCCTGATGAAGGCAATAATATAAACGAGGAACTGGTGAAGTCGGATGAAAGCGCTAAAGTTCGCGAAATCATGAGTATAGTTGAAAGTTTTCCGGCGGAAGAACAGGAATTATTTCAAATGCATTTTGTCACCGATATGCCATACACAGATATCGCCCAAATCACGGGTAAAACAGAATCAGCTTTGCGGGTGGCGATTCATCGGTTGCGCAAAAAGCTCATCCCTTATCTAAAATGAAAATAATTGATTTTATTAAAGAACAATTAGCTATTTGGCGATTCAAGAAAAGTCTTCGTGAATTTACTAAACCCGACCCAGCGTTCTTAAAATCAGCGCGAACGAGATTTGTTAATCTGGCTCAACAGTCCCGATTTGGCCAGAATGCTCATTCTGATGCCAAATCGAGGATCCTCGATTCCGACAAGGCGGAATCGGGACGGGCGAGCCGTTCTAATTCTTGGAAATATGCCACTATCGCCATCGTGGCTGTGTTCTCTATGACCAGCGGCATGGCCGTGTTCGCTGATGCCAATAATGTTCCGGCCACTCATCCGCTTTATAATTTTAAACGCCTAAGCGAACAAGTCCGTTTGGGATTAAGTTCGCCGGTGCAACAAGTTGAGCTTCACCAAGCTTTTGCTCACCGCCGTCTGGAAGAAGTCGCCGAATTAGAGGCAAATCATGGCGACCCGCCAGTTGCTTCTGATACTTCTGTTTCCGACAGACCTGTTCCTGACAAATCACAGGTTCGAATTGATGAGTTAAATAAAGATTTTCAGAATGAAACGGAGACAGTTCTTGACCAAATCAACCCTCCCAAAGCCCAGCCTGAAGACCGTGCCAAATTCTGTAACGATATTTTAGATACTATTCAAAACCGGCCCAAACATAATCGTCCGCCATCGCCTATGGTCGATCATATTAAAGATCGATGCAGGGAAGTCTCAGAAGATTAAAAAATTAATACTCCTCAAAACAGACCAAAATTTGAAATTTTGGTCTGTTTTGATATACTTAAACACCGATGACCCGCAAAGCTCTTACACCTTTCATTATTGGTCTGGCAGTAATCTTTTTAGGCGCGTTTGTTTTTACTTTTTTTAATATCTATGATTCCTTTCCGCATTTAGACAAAGTATTTCACATATCAGGCGGAATTATTATCGCCTGGTTCTTTAGTAATTTATGGTCCGAAAAATTTAAAGGATTTGATAAATTTCAGCGGGTAATTATATTTATGGCCTTAGGGGTGTTGGTCGGTTTCTTTTGGGAAATCATGGAATATTCAACTTCACAGCCGCCTCTAGTGTCCCACGAGCTTCTCCGCTATTACATTTATGGCGGTAATTTAACTGATACCCTTGGCGATCTTGTCGCCGATGTTTTTGGCGGCGCTCTCTTTGGTTTATTAAAACGATAATTTTTTCAGTGGATAGCATATTTAAATGAATGTGGTATCGTTAAACAATGATTCACGCCCCGTTATCCGTTAATCAACTTCGGGAAAAACGCCGTCCGGTCCGTAATGTCAATATTGAACACTGGGAAAGACTTTCGGTTCTTGAACGTGTTGCTCTGACCGTGACCGAAACTATTGGGACAATGGGATTTTTCCTGATTGTGTTTGTGTGGACTCTGGGTTGGTTATTATGGAATGTGTCGGGTCCGGCTGAAATGCGGTTTGATCCTTTCCCGGCCTTTGTGCTTTGGCTTTTCATTTCCAACATGATTCAGCTGATGCTCTTGCCGTTAATCATGGTCGGCCAGAATCTTCAGGGCAAACACGCCGAAGCCCGGGCGGAGGCTGATTTTGAAGTTAATGTTCAAGCCGAAGAAGAAATAGAAACCATTCTCCAGCATTTGGAAAATCAAAATGACCTCATTCTCAAAATCCTCAATACACTTGAAGAGCGAAAGTAGAAAACCGAGGTATGTAAAAAGTGGCTTTAGTGAGTCACTTTTTTGTCGCCGATAATGTTAAGAATTTTCTTGACTCGTTCTAGACTGTCCGAATCATGAATAGAAAGCGGGACCACGGTAGAGTTCTTCTTTTTTAGTTTAGTAATTATCTTTTTTAATTCCGCCAATGAAACCATGTCTGATTTGGAAATAAAAAGATATTCCTTTTTCTCAAGCAGAGCTGGATTATAGGCACCGAGCTCATTGCGGATTATATTATAATCAACAATCGGGTCTTTTGATTCGGCGGATAACAAATGGAAAAGGGTATTAGTGCGTTCAACGTGTCGGAGAAACTTAACACCCAAACCCTTGCCAGCGGATGCGCCCTCAATAATTCCCGGTACGTCTGCCAAGATTAAATCATAATAAACACCGAGGTTCGGTTCCAGAGTGGTGAAAGCGTAATTGGCGACTTTACTCTTGGCTCGCGTCAGTTCGTTTAAAAGCGATGACTTGCCGGCATTGGGCAGACCAATCAAACCGACATCGGCAATAAGTTTTAATTCTAAACGGATAGTATACTTTTCTCCGTCTTCGCCTTTTTGAAATTCTTTAGGGCTGGTGTTAGTGGAAGAACGAAAATGGAAATTACCTTTCCCGCCCCGTCCGCCTCGGGCGACCATAAATTTTTCGCCTATTTTGGTTACTTCTTTGTCTATTTTGGTATCTAAATTATGGACCACTGTGCCCACGGGGACTTGAATCGTTAAATCAGCGCCAGTTGGACCGTCATTGTACTGACGGCCGCCCATTTTGCCATCTTCGGCTTTAAAAACCTTGCTGTGACGCAAACGCAATAAAGCGCCAAGGTCGGAGACCCCTTCTATGTAGATTTGGCCGCCGGCTCCGCCCGTGGCGCCGGTCGGACCCAAAGACATCTTGTTCTTGTTAAAAGCGACCGTGCCGTTGCCGCCATTGCCGGCCATAACCCTGATTGTGATGTCATCAATTAACATATGGGTTAGATTTTATCATAGATTTGACAGTTTTGCTAACTATTCGTATATTCTTGATGAGGAGGCTAATATGAGTCTTGTTCTTTGTGGACACATCTGTGGATGCAGTTGCCATGGGCCGATTCTTCGTCGTCATCCTGGTCCAGAGTTGGAAAAGAAATACCTGATTGAGGTTCCCGCCGCCATGCATTCTGGAGAGTGCTGTGACGGTCTCTGTCCTGAATGTCATGCTGAGTACATCAAGACAGGCATGACCAAGGCGCACCTCATGGACTGCCACGGCAAAACTGAAGCCGAAGCCGAGGAGATCATGAAGCCAGGTACTGATATTTGGGGAAGTCTCGCCGCAACCTTTAAGTGAGATCTCCCTTGGGCCGCCATCACTAGGCGGCCAATTCTTTTTTGAAACAAAATCGCACCCGGAGGCAATGCGATCTTGCGCATGCTCGGGGTGCGTGTTTCAGCTGCCGACGCCGGGATCACGGTCTGGGGGCTTCTGGAAGAATCTGCTTGCAATCTGTCGGATGATTGCGTATTCCAGTGGACTGCCCATCCTCTCTCTGCGATACAGAATGAGCGCCACCCTCAATTCCGGCGCTTCTCGCTCGAACCGACAGACGGCCTCTCTTTCTGCTTCCATTGAGCCGGGCTGGGCCTCTGCTTCTCGGAGAGCATATTCAATCGTAACAGCCGCGATACCCGTCTGACGCACCATTTCTTCAACGTCAATGTTCTCAATAATCATACTACCCACCCTCCTCGGGAGATTGTATGAATATAAAACCATCCTGTCAATTTATAAAAATGATATACTCTGAACATGGAATCCCGCACATAACAGCCATAGGCAGTACATGTTGCGGGACGAAAAGTCATTAACAAAGCAGACCATTCTAGAAGCTGAACGCATCAACAAAGTTGAATTGTACTGCGTTACAGCAACTGATGGCTGTTATGTGCGGGATGGAATTCAAGGAAGCCTATAAACAACTCAATAAGGCCCAGCGCGAGGCCGTCGATGCTATCGAAGGGCCGGTTATGGTGGTGGCTGGGCCAGGCACGGGCAAGACCCAAATCTTAACTCTGCGCATCGCCAACATTCTTCAAAAAACTCAAATCAATCCGGGCAATATTTTAGCGCTGACCTTTACCGAATCGGGCGTGGCTTCCATGCGCAGCCGGCTGGCTGAGATGATCGGTACGCCGGCTTATTCGGTGGCCATCAATACTTTTCATGGATTCTGTAACGAAATCATCAAATCCAATCCTGGAGAATTTCCACGCATTATCGGCGCGAACAATATCACCGAAGTAGATCAGGTTAATTTAATAGAGGAGGCGATTGGCACTTTGCCGCTCAAAGAATTAAGACCGTTTGGCGACCCGATGTTTTATGTCCGCCCGATTTTGGCGTGTTTGAATGATTTAAAACGCGAAGGCGTTTCGCCCGAGCAGTTTCATAAGATTATTACGGCTGAATTAAAAAGCTTTGAAGCGATTGATGATTTGTATCATGAAAAAGGAGCTCACAAGGGCAAAATGAAAGGCGACTATCAAAAACTGCAAAAACAAATCGCCAAAAATGCCGAACTGGCTAAAATTTACGAATGGTATCAAGTCAAACTGATGTCCGCCAAGCTTTATGATTACAGCGACATGATTATGGAAACGCTGCGCGAACTTTCCGCGAATGAAAATCTTTTGCTCCAGATTCAAGAACAGTATCAGTATTTTTTGGTGGACGAACATCAAGATACCAATAACGCCCAAAACAAAATTCTGGAACTGCTGGCCAATTATCACGACAATCCGAATATCTTTGTGGTTGGCGATGAGAAGCAAGCCATCTTCCGTTTCCAAGGCGCTTCGCTGGAAAATTTCTTATATTTTAAAAAATTGTATCCGTCGGCTAAACTGATTGTTCTGGAAGAGAATTATCGTTCTACCCAGCCAATCCTGGATGCGGCCCATAGCTTGCTGGCCGGCGAGAAGCCCTTAAGCGCCAACGTGGTGCATCCTAAAGAAAAAATAGGCGTGTATGAATTCTCAAAACCGGAGGCGGAATATTTTTTCCTAGCCGAAGATATTAAAAGTAAAATAAAAGCCGGCACTGAACCTCAAGAAATTGCCGTTTTGTATCGTGATAATCGCGATGCCGCGCCGGTGGCGGCCATGTTTGAAAAAGCCGGTCTGCCGTTCGCCATTGAATCCGACCAGGACTTGTTATCGGATTATGATATCAGAAAAGTTTTGCTTATTCTGGAAACAGTGCAGACTTTCGGTTCCGAACAGAAACTGCTTGAAGCGCTGAATATTGATTTTTTAGGATTTGAAATGCTGGACGTGTTTAAAATTATAGAATCCGCGCATAAAGAAAAGATTTCGGCTTATGAAATAATAAAATCAAAAACCCGGCTTAAAAAAGCGGGTGTGGAAAATCCGGAAGCCTTTTTGAATTTTTATAAAATTCTGGCCGGCTGGGCCACGCTGGCGCATAATATTTCTTTGCCGGAACTTTTTGAAAAGATAATTACCGAATCGGGATTTTTGAAATACATCATGAAGGGCCAGACCATGGAGAAGCTGGATAAATTAAACGGCTTGTTTGATGAAATTAAAAATTTGGTGGAAGTCCATCCGACGAACGGCTTGCCGGAATTCCTGCAATATCTGGCTACGCTCAAAACCCACAATCTATTATTAAAGAAAAGCATCAGCTCATCCGCAGGGCAAATCCGGCTCATGACCGCACATCGTTCCAAAGGCCAGGAATTTGAATACGTCTATATTATCAACGCTTATGACGGCCATTGGGGCAATAAACGCCGGCCGAACCATTTAGTCTTACCGGCGAGGGTATTTTCGCTGACTGGCCGGATTCTGGACAAAGGCGCGACAGAAGATGATGAACGGCGGTTATTCTACGTGGCCCTGACCAGAGCCAAGAAAGGCGCGTCTATTTCTTATGCCAAAGAAAGTTTAAGCGGGCAAGACCAGTTGCCTTGCCAATTCATCACGGAAATAAAACCCGAACTGATTGCCACCAAAGACACCGAGTTGATTGAAAAGAATTTTGCCAAAAAGAAAGAGATAATTTTTGCTCCGCGGATCCAAAAAGGTATTGATCTGAAAAGTAAAGCTTTTATCGGCGACCTGTTCAAACGTAACGGCCTTTCCGTCACCGCTCTGAATAATTATCTGGATTGTCCGTGGAAATATTTTTATACCAATCTGCTCCGTATTCCGCAGGCGAAAACCAAGCATCAGATGTACGGCACGGCCGTGCATTACACGCTCAAAGATTTCTTTGATTCTTATCGAACCGGCAAAGCGGATAAAAAGTTTCTTTTGTCTAGATTTGAGACTTATTTAAAACGCCAGCCATTAAGTAAAAAAGAATATGACGAACTGCTGGAAAAAGGAAATAAAACCTTGGCTGGCTACTTCGATAATTATCACGGCTCTTGGCGGACAAAAACGATAACTGAATTGGAACTCCGAGGAATTATGCTTGCGCCGGCCCGCCCCGACCGAAGCGTCGGGGATATTAGGATTACCGGCAAAATAGATAAGATAGAAATGCTCGGCTCTGGCAAAGAAGTGAATGTGGTGGATTACAAAACTTCAAAACCGAAAACCCGAGGCGAGATAGAAGGTTCAACCAAGAGTTCCAACGGCGATATTAAACGCCAGCTGATGTTCTATAATTTACTTCTGAATAAATATGAAGATGGCCGTAAATACATCATGGTTTCGGGCGATATTGATTTCATTGAGCCTGACGAAAAAGGAAAATATAAAAAAGAATCGTTTATCATTTTGCCTGAAGAAGTGGAAGAATTGACCGAGGTCATTAAAGAAACGGCCGATGAAATCTTAAATCTCAAATTCTGGAACCGTTTCTGCGACGATAAGGATTGTGAATACTGCGCGTTGCGTCGGACGATGAGCTAGATTGAATATAGGCGTGTTTACTGGTATATTTAAACAGTAATGACTCAGAAGGAAATACGGGAGAGGTTTATTAAATTTTTTGAATCAAAAGGGCACGCCGTGGTGCCGTCTTCGTCGTTGTTGCCGACCGACCCGTCGGTTTTGTTTACAACGGCCGGCATGCAACAATTCAAGCCATATTATATAAACCCGGCCGAAGCGCCGGACAAAAATGTCGTTTCTATTCAAAAATGTTTGCGCACTTCGGATATTGACGAGGTGGGAGATGATTCACACCTGACTTTCTTTGAAATGCTCGGTAATTTCTCGTTCGGAGATTATTGGAAAAAGGAAGCCATTGAATATGCCCACGAATTCATTACCAAAGAAATGGGTCTGACCATTGATTACGTTTCGGTTTTTCAAGGCGAAGAAGGAGTGCCAGCGGATGAAGAATCGGAAAAGATATGGCAATCGATTGATCCGGCATTGAAAATAAAAAGAGCTGGCCGAGAGGATAATTTTTGGGGACCGACCGGGGAGGAAGGTCCTTGTGGTCCGACGACTGAAATTTATGTAAACGACCTTGAGGTTTGGAATATCGTTTTTAATGAGTACTATCAAAGCGCCGACAAACAACTGAAACCACTGGCCATAAAAGGCATTGATACCGGCATGGGCCTGGAACGCTTGGCGATGGTTGTTCAGAATAAAAGCAATATTTTTGAAACTGACCTGTTTAGTAATGTTTTCTCGTTTGCTTTATTTGCAGGAGCGCCCGATGAATTAAAAAGTGGCAGAATAATAGCCGACCATCTAAGGGCTTCCGTTTTTTTAATTGCTGATGGGGTACAACCATCAAATAAGGAGAGGGGTTATATACTAAGAAAATTAATAAGACGCCTTCTTGTCCATTCGAAAAATATCCAAATACCAACCAGTGTTATAGCCGATTTCATGCAAAAAATTATTATCGAATACGGGAAGAGTCATTCTGAATTAATAGATAACCAACAGTCAATAATTAATGAATTTACCAAAGAAGTTACTAAGTTTCTCCTGACACTTGATAAAGGACTTGAGGAATTCTATAAAAAATATCCTGGCCTCAAGGCTCAAGAACTGGTGCCAGGACAAAGTGTAAAGCCATTTGTAGTGGGGCAAAAAATTTCAGGCAAGGATGCCTTTGATTTATATCAAAGTTATGGATTCCCACCAGAAGTTATTAAAGAAATAGCAGAGAATCATCTATATGAATTTGATGAGGAAGGATTTAATAAAGAAATGGAAATTCATAAAAATATTTCTCGCGCCGGCGTGGAAAAGAAATTCGGCGGGCATGGCATTCACCCCCACACCATAACAAACGAAGTCGGGAGCGCCGAAGGCAATCGTTCGTTTGGTGTGGGGGTAAAAGAAGCCGACTTATCAGTTGAGAGAAGAGAAGAAATGAAAAAGAAAACTCGTTTGCATACGGCGACTCATCTTCTGGATGCGGCCCTGCGGAAAGTCTTAGGCCAGGAATTGGCTCAAGCCGGAGCTGATATTACGGTAGAGCGGTTGAGATTTGATTTTAATTTTCCCAGAAAAATTACTCCCGAAGAATTGAAACAGGCCGAGGATATGGCTAACGAAATCGTGAAAAAAGATTTGCCGGTGACATTTAAAGAAGTGGATTTACAGGAAGCTTTGGATTCCGGCGCCGCGGGTATCTTTAAGGCTAAGTATCCGCCGAGAGTCAAAGTCTATACGGTCGGCGAAGATAATAATTGGTTCTCCCGCGAGATTTGCGCCGGTCCCCATGTGACCCATACCGGCGAGATCGGCCATATCACTATCACTAAAGAAGAATCCGTCTCCGGAGGCAACCGCCGTATCCGAGCCACAGTTGAATAACCATTTGACATAGACATTGCGTCTGGTACTATACTTCTCGTCGAGGTTGTCTGGTGAAGAAAGCAATGGCGATTCCCCGGAAGTGGGATGGAGCCCCACGTATGAGGGAAGAGGCTAAACCAGCTTTCGGGCTGGGGTTGTAGGACCAAGCGGACTCGGCCTTCGGTCGAGCAGCTAGGCACCTAAGTACCTTGGATGGATGTCGGGGCACCGGCTGAAACCAAGGGAAACTATCGGTTGTTCCAACAACCGATAAGCCTAAACACGGAAGGGAGAGATTCCCTCCGGCAGGCCCCGATAAGGAAATGAGCTTGCACAGACACCTTCGATACTGAGCGGTACGCCTTCTGGCTGCCGCTCCTTTTCTTTTTGTTATAATTATAAATATGAATTTCTGGAAACAACTTAAAAAACCCTTCTTCGTCCTGGCGCCGATGTCGGATGTGACCGATATGGCGTTTAGGCAGATCGTTTGCGATTGTGGCAAGCCAGATGTTTTGTATACTGAATTTGTGTCGGCGGATGGTTTGAATTATGTAATGAAAGCTGGCCCCGCCGACGCTAAAGCTATGGCGGGCAAAGCTAAACTATTGCCTCATTTATCATTTAAAGAAAACGAACGGCCGATTGTGGCGCAAATATTCGGAAGCGTGCCCGAACATTTTTATGAATGCGCCAAACTTATTGCGGAATTAGGTTTTGATGGTATCGATATCAATATGGGTTGTCCCGAAAGAAAAATTCTAAAACAGAATTCCGGGGCCGCTTTAATTAATAATCCCGAATTAGCTCAACAAATAATCATTGAAACCAAACGTGGAGCAGGCAATTTGCCGGTTTCAATAAAAACCCGTATCGGCTACAACACAATTGTTACCGAAGAATGGGTATCAAAAATCATTGAAGCCAAACCGGATGCCATTATTGTTCACGGCCGGACAATGAAAGAAGCATCAAAAGCGCCCGCTCATTGGGATGAGATTGGCAAAGCCGCGCGACTTTGCCACGCAGCCGGCATTATTGTTGTCGGTAATGGGGATGTGATGAGTTACACTGAAGGCATAGAAAAAGCTAAGCAATATGATTTGGACGGCATTATGGTCGGCCGGGGGATATTTCAAAATCCTTGGTTTTTTCACCCCCACACTCAGTTGATTGAATCTTCAGATGGCAAAGCCAGCAACCAACTGAGTGTGGGGGTTAATCCATCTGAAGTACATACACGAGAAGAACGTATAAACTTACTCAAAAAACATATTCAAAACTTTGTGGAGCTTTGGGGTGCGGGCAAAAACTTTGATGTTATGAAAAGGTTCATAAAGATATATATCAATGATTTTGAAGGTGCTAAAGAAATTCGTAACAAGTTAATGAAAATAAAAACAGCGCCAGAGACTCTCGAAAAACTTGAGTCTCTGGCGTCTAGGGTCTCCACGAAACCGGCTTGAAGTCCTTGAACCTGAATCCGATTTCTCGAAGTACCGCCTCTGTGGCCCTTGTCTGCCAGGCTGGATCATCGGCGACGGTGCACGTTTTGTCGAACTGGATCTTGAATCGGATGGTCATGTCCCTCGCGTCCCTGACTAAAATGACTTTACCGAGGGAAGGAGCAGGTTGATCAACTCTGTGGTTCGCTGGTCTCGTCTGCCGGATGTTGTATTTCCGGTGTCCGTGCCTGACAATATCACAACGTTCTTTCGGCATAACTGCTCCCTTTTCTCAGTTCCAGAACTTGAACCGGCGATACCTTCGATTGGTTGTCGCCCGGGCGACCTCAATGGCCTTGCTGGCCCCTACAGGGTCCTGGTCTCTTGATAGGTACCTCCTCATAACTTGTATAACATAGGCTATACTTGTAGGCAACAATTTGGTATATTAATTTATACATGTCCGGGTAGTGAAACTTCGAGAGGGTTATGTTCCATTACGTCTACGTGCTAGAAAATAAAAATAAGGAATTATACATAGGATATACAGAAAATCTGAAGAGGCGATTGTTGGAACATAATCAAGGCCGCAACAAGTCTACTAAAAATGGCGAATCATGGAGTATTGTTTACTGCGAAGCCTGTCTTCATGCAAATGACGCTAAGCGTAGAGAAAGGTATTTAAAAACAAATCAAGGTTCACGATTATTAAAACGAAGGCTTCGCGATTACCTCTTCAAGCCATAATCTTGTTGCGGCAACTCGAAGTTCTACTACCCGGTGTCTTCCACAAAGATTATCAATGTTCTCAAGGATGATTCGTTTGAAGAGATTTTAGACCTCTTCAAATCCACCTCGGCCGAAGAAGTGATTTTCGTACTGCCCAAAAGCGCCCGGGCTTTCAAGAGAGAAGAGCATTTTGCTTCTCTCAAAGACGAATCTAAGAGTCTCGGAAAATCGGTTTCTTTTCTTTGTTCCAGTCCGGAACTGAACGATTTGGCTAAAAAATATAAATTTGATGTTCTTCTGGCCCGTTCGTCGGCCCCCAAGAAATCTGTTAGCCGGCAAACAAGCTCGTCTCGACTGGTCCCGGCCGATTCAGGCTCAATCAGCGTGGTCAACCAGATCGAAGACTTTTATTCCGAGCCAGCCACGAGTGAAGATTCAATTTCAACATCAACAGCACAAGTTAAAGAAGAAACCAGCGATGATTTAGAAGATGATGATTCTCCCAATGGCCGACGCTTGGATGACATCTTTGTGCCTGGAACTGAAAACCAGCGCAACGTGAAAGTTTACGGCGGACGTGAAAAAACTATTCCGGTGGAAATCAGACAAAGCGACTTCTCTGATGAACCTCTTGAACATCGCGCCTTGCAGGAAATAAAAAGTGTCTGGGGTTCTCGGGCTATTCCAACGGAGACAAACTTGGCGCCGAAAGCGATGGGCTGGTTTAGCCGAACCAGACGTTCGTTATCAAATTTTAAACCAAAACTTGTTTCCAACGGATTTGACCGTCCTAGGCGTTCTTCCCATCGCATCGGTCTGATTGCCATGGCTTGTGTGGCGGTCATTATTTTGGGCACGGTTGTTTTTATTACGACCGGGAAAGCCCAAGTGACAATTAAGCCAGCCAGCCAGCCGCTGGATTTCAGTCTGACCGTGTTCGCTTCGGATAATACTTCGGCCGTTAGTTTAACGGGTATGGCGGTACCGGGCCAACTCTTCAATATTCAAAAAACCGTTTCTCAGGACTTTATCGCCACGGGTCATGTGGATGTCGCTCAAAAAGCCCGAGGCACGATTACGGTTTATAACGAACTGACAACGGATCAGCCCCTGGTAACGACCACGCGTTTCGAATCAGCCGACCACCATATTTTTCACACTTTGACTTCGATTGTGGTACCGGCCGGCAAAACTGTTAGCGGCAAACTGGTGCCAGGCAGTAAGGATGTTCAAGTTATCGCCGATAAAGCCGGTTCGGAATATAACGTCCCGGTGGGTTTGTTTACTATTCCGGCTTTTAAAGAACAGGGGAATACGGAAAAATATCAAAAAGTTTACGGCCAATCGACCGCGCCCATCCTTAATGGCACCAGCGGTCAGTCCACCGTGGTAACGGAATCTGATTTAAATACGGCCAAACAAACTTTGACGACTTTGCTTACCGCTAACATTCAAGATGAACTTAAAACCCAAATCAATGGTTTGAAAATCATAAACGACAGTCAGGTGGTTATCGGCAGTCCCAGCTCAACCAGTCCCGCCGACGCGACCGCCAGCACTTTCAAGGTTAATCTAGCTGGCTCACTCAAAACCATCGGTTTTAAAGAATCCGACCTTTACACTCTGATTAGTCAATATGTGGATACTCAAAAAAGTAAAACCGTTTTGCTGGACAAATTAACCATAACCTACACCAATCCTCGTTGGGATGAAGCCAAAAACGGCCTATCCTTTACGGTTCATGTGACCGGTCCCGGCTATTCCAAAGTGGACCAACAAAAGATTATTACCGACCTATTGGGCAAGAATGACGCCGATATGAGGGCTTATCTAGGCTCAATTTCCGGCATTACTTCGGCCAATGTTAATTTGTCCCCATTTTGGGTCAGGTCTATCCCAAATAATAAGGATAAGGTCCAAGTTGACGTATCCTATTAGATTTGATAGTATATAAACACTGAACTGACCACGATTACTAAGTGGCGCTGGAGTTTCTCCGATGCCCACCTTGGTGGACGTCTTTTTTTCAGTAATTGTATTTGACCACACAGCCGAAAGAAAAATTAAATGCCCAGATAATAGAGGCGCTTCCGGATACCAAGTTCAAGGTAAAGCTGGAAGATGGCCGGGAAGTACTGGTGTACTTGGCCGGCAAAATGCGTCTCCATTATATTAAGGTTATGATAGGCGATCGCGTCGCGGTGGAACTTTCCCCGGATGGAACCCGTGGCCGGATTGTCTATCGTTACTAATATGAAAGTCAGAGCTTCTGTAAAAGTTATGTGCAATAGCTGTAAATTAGTCCGCCGCAAAGGCCGGCTTTATTGCATCTGCAAGAATCCAAAGCATAAACAAAGACAAGGATAAGTATTTGTCCAAGAGTGAAGCGATTGGTAACAAATAGTTACCCGCCAAAATTTTCCGAAGGAAAACTTAGGCAGGTGCGAAATTGTAACCACTCACTATGTTCGCGGGCAATTGTCGCATGCCACGTATACTAGGTATAAACATTCCGGATAATAAGAAAATCGAGTACGCCCTGCCGTACTTATATGGTATTGGACATAGTGCGAGCGTTGTAATCCTCCGTTCGGCTGATATTGATTTGAATAAGCGAGCCAAAGATTTAACCGCCGAAGAATTAAACAAAATCACAAAAATTATTGAAAAAGGTTATCGTGTGGAAGGCGATCTTCGCAAAGAAGTCAGCCAGAACATCAAACGCTTGAAAGAAATCGGCACTTGGCGTGGTAATCGTCACGCTCGCCGTCTGCCGATTCACGGCCGCACTAAGACCAATTCCCGCACTTTGCGAGGCAATGTCCGCAAAACGATGGGTTCGGGCCGCAAAGCTTCAAGTGAAAAAACTTAAACTTAATCATGGGTAAACGTGCCGCCACAACTCCGACTGCCGAAGCCACCGTCGAACCGACGGTTGTTGAAACGCCAACACAGGCTGAAGCGCCAAAGAAAGCCTCTTCCAAAAAGCAGGTTATTAACGGCGTGGCGACAGTCAACGTTTCGTACAACAACACCTTGATTTCCATTGCCGATTCCGCCGGCCAGATTATTGCTTTCTCCTCGGCCGGTTTGCTTGGGTTCAAAGGCAGCAAAAAATCCACGCCGTATGCCGCGAACATGGTGGCCAAAGATTGCTTTGAAAAGACCAAGAAATTCAACCTGACCAACATCAAGATTGTGATTAAAGGCGTCGGTCCGGGCCGTGAATCGGCGATTCGCGGTTTGGCCAGTACCGGTTTGAACGTCCTTTCTATTATGGATGCGACGCCGATTGCCCATAACGGCGTGCGCCGGCCCAAACCAAGACGAGTCTAAACAATCAGGAATCTAGGAGTCTAGGAACCTAGAATCCTAAAGACCTAACACACTAAACAAATGGCACGTTATACCGGACCAAAAGAAAGAATTGAACGACGCATTGGCGAAAAACTCGGCATCAAGGGTTTGCGTTCCCAACTTGGCAAAACAGCCATCACTAAGAAGCCTTATCCGCCGGGAATCCAAGGCCACAAGCCGGTTCGCAAGCTTTCTGAATTTGGCCAGCAATTAAAGACCAAACAAAAGGTTCGCAATATTTACCGCATGCTTGAAAAGCAGTTTAAGAGCTACGTCAAAAGCGCTTCGGCTTCCCGTAAAGACGCTTATTCTTTGATTATTAATTCTCTGGAACATCGGCTTGATAACACGGCTTATCGCATGGGTCTGGCTCAATCCCGCGACCAAGCCCGACAGCTTGTCAATCACGGCCACGTTTTGGTGAATGGACGCAAGGTCAGTATTCCTTCCTATCAAGTGAAGATTGGTGATGTCATTTCGGTGCGCGAAGGCAGCAAGAAAAGCGCTTATTTCACGAATCTTGTCCCGCAGTGGCTGCCCAAATATGAAGCGCCGAGCTGGCTGGAGTTAAATAAAGAAAACGTGACGGCTAAAGTTAAAGGCATGGCCACTGCCGATGAAAGCGGTATCGGCCACAGCGATTTGCAAGCCATCATTGAGTATTATTCAAGATAAAACCTATACCAACCATGCTTTTCATGCTGAAACAAAATGAGTTCGAGCGAAAACAACGAAATGCGCCGAGAAATATTGGTTATATTTCGAGAAGTATTGAGTTGTTTGCAGCCGAAGTCAGTTTGTTTTTAAGCGAAAGGGCTTGGTTGATATAGGTTTCCATTAACATGTGGCATGTTGGGGATTATTAACCCGCATTACACACAAACAAATGATACAGACACCCGAACAAATCAAAGTAATAGCGAAGAATGGCAACCGAGCCACCTTTGAAATCAGTCCGCTCATGCCGGGCTATGGCGCCACGATTGCGAATCCGCTTCGCCGTGTCCTGTTGTCCTCGCTTGAAGGCGCGGCTATCACTTCCATCAAAATCAAGGGTGTGGATCATGAATTTTCCAGTATCGCCGGCATTCAAGAAGATGTCATCGAGCTCATTATGAACATTAAGAAGATTAAATTCCGACTTTATGTTGACGGACCGGTTAAATTAAACATCGAAGTCAAAGGTGAAAAAGAAGTGACCGCCGCCGACATTAAAACCAACGCCGACATCGAAGTCATCAATCCGGAACAGCACATTGCTACGCTGACCGATAAGAAAACAGAATTTGCTTTAGAACTGGATGTGGAAAAAGGAATCGGCTATGTCCCGGTTGAACAGCGCCAGAAAGAAAAACTGGCTATCGGCGTCATTGCTATTGATGCCATCTTTTCGCCGGTGCGTTTGGTAAACTTCAAGATTGAAGATGTTCGTGTCGGCCAGCGCATCGACTTCAACAAAGTGACCATGGAAGTGGAAACCGACGGTTCAATTGAACCAGAAATGGCCATGAAGAGCGCCGCCGAGATTTTAATCAACCATTTTAACGTCGTGCATGAAGTAGCCGTTCCGGAAGCGCCGGTTAAAAAAGAACCCAAAGCCAAGAAAAAAAATAAATCAGGAATCTAGGAAGTCAGGAATCTAGTCCCTAGAATCCTAAAGACCTAAAACCCTAAAGTTATGAAACGAGGCAATCAACGAAAATTCGGCCTAGACCGCAAAGTCCGAACCGCGATGTACAAATCGCTGGTGACGGCTTTGATCAGCCACGGTCATATTAAGACCACCCAAGCTAAAGCTAAGTCATTGGCTCCGGTTATTGATAAGTTGATTACCCTCGCCAAGCGTGATAATTTGAATGCCCGCCGGGAATTGCTGGGCCATGTCGGTGAGACAGCCGTTAAAAAACTGATGAGCGAAGTGGTTAAAGTCAATGCCGACCGCAAGGGGGGCTATACCAGGATTATCCGTTTGGGCCAGCGCCAAAGCGACGGCGCCGAAATGGCCATAATCGAATTAACTGGTTTAAAGGCCACCCCAACAACCACTCCAGCCAAATCCCGTTAGAAATGAACCCTACGGGTATAATTATGAAAATCAATAATTTAAAAATAAATATAACCTGCCACCACCACAATACGGTGGACGGTTTGCTACATTTCTAACGGGATGACTACCTATCCAATTGACGCTACTAATCAATCTCTGGGACGCATCGCCACTAAAGTCGCGGAGGTTTTGCGCGGCAAACATCTGGCGTCTTATGCTCCGGAAAAACTGGCTAACGTGGAAGTCGTCATTTCCAATTTAAAATCGGCCAAGTTCACGGGGAAAAAACTGGAACAGAAAACCTATTACCATTATTCCGGTTATCACAGCGGTATTCGCGCCCGCAATTTGGGCGAAGAATGGGCCAAGAATCCGCAGGAAGTTTTCCGCCACATGGTTTACCGGATGTTGCCCGATAACAAAACTCGCGACAAAATAATCAAGAATTTGAAATTTCAGTAAATCAGGAAACTAGGTGTCTAGGAATTCAGGAACCTAGCTCCTAGAACCCTAAAGACCTAACACCCTAAATATATGCCTATCAAGAAAGCGGTAAAAACAATTAAACCCAAGAAAGCAAAAGCAGTCGTCCCAATCCTCGACGAAGAGGTGGTTGTTTCCGCACCGGAAGAAGTGATTGAGGCCGAAGAAAAGGGCCCGGAGAAATATTTTGAAACTGTCGGCCGACGTAAAGAAGCCATTGCTCGTGTCCGTCTTTTTACTAAAAAATCAACCGACGTCGCCAGTGAAGAGAAAGCCATCATTATGGTCAATCAAAAAAGTTATACCGACTACTTCAGTGATGTTAATTTGCAACACATTGTGGAATCTCCGCTCCGCAAACTTAAATCCATCAACCGATTCAAGGCCACGGTCATGGTTCACGGCGGCGGTATCGCCGGCCAAGCCGGCGCCATTAAACACGGTATTTCCCGCGCCCTGGAATTGTTTGATGCCAACTTCCGCAAGAAGCTCAAGAAATCCGGTTTTCTCACTCGCGATTCCCGCGCCAAAGAACGCCGCAAGTACGGCTTAAAGAAGGCCAGAAAAGCGCCACAGTGGAACAAGCGTTAAAAAGGAGTCACTTCCATGAAGTGTCAGGTTTGTCACAAGGAAGGTGATTGGGGGAAGTTCTGTGTCAATTGCGGTTGTATCATCATCTCCGGCGAAGAAGAAGAACCATCAGAGCCGGAGCCGGCTATAACCCCCAATGTCGCCAACGGCAACGGGAAGAAGGAACCGGCCAATCTGCGGAGAATCCGCGAAGCCTTTCAGGGGTGAGAGCCGAGAATCAAGGCACTGGTTGTGCGTCGCCACTGGCGATATGCACAACCAGTGCCTTCTTTAATTTTTTATAAAGACTACTATGGATTTAGCTCATTGGGTTGTGTGTCATCTCTTTCTGCACTGATGGGAGGGATCATGTCTGAAGAGTTGGCTCGATTTTCCTGTCCGGGATGCGGTAAGGGAGACCCAGTTTTTGATGGCTGGGACTGCAAAGGATGCGGACACGCTGCTCCGGAAGAATACCGGCAGGAACATCGAAGGCCCGGAGATGCCATGCAGGCTGCCATCCTCCGAATGGCCACGACGAACAATCCACGTGGTCTCGATTCGTAACAGGGCCAGGCGTAGAACTTCTGCGCCTGGCCTCCTTGTTTTTAGAAATTAATAATATTCAATCCGGGACGGGTATCTATCTCCACGACTTTGAGGCCGAAGGCATCTAAAGCGATATAGTCATTGTCGCGGAACCAGTGGATAGCTTTGATGGGATTATTGAAATGAGCGATTAAGGCGACGTCGCCGGCGTGATGGACGGGCTGGTAATTAGTGTCTTTAAGCCAATAAACCCAGAGCTGGCCGCCACTGAACCAGGCCAGTTTTTGATTATCATCTGATAATGATGCAATCGTAATATTATCGGCCAATTTGACAGCCGGTTCAGGAATATTTACATAAAGAGAACTATTTTCAATAAAGTACGGGTTGGATATATCAGGCGTTGGAGAAGGTGTCGGTGAAGGTTTGGGGGTAGGTTTTGTTTTGGGTGTCAGTGAAGGACTGTGTGAAGGTGAGGGCCTGGCTGACGCCGAAGCGATAACTGGATAGAGCAAATCATGGATTTCTTTTCTGACGTTTTCTTTATCTTGGCCGGTTTGAGGCAAGAGCATGACATGATTAAAATCTTCCACGAAGCCGGCCACGATTGTAAACTTTTTTTGCCAGACCGACCAGCCATCTTTTTGAACGCTGACCGTATAAGTACCGGGTAAAAGTCCGCCCACGCTGGCTGAATTTCCCAGAAGCGAAGTGGAAGTTTTAAGTTTGCCGTTGATTAAGACATTAGCCGAAGTATTGACATTCAGATACAAAGCTCCGCTTCGGATAAATTTACCCTGGCTGAAGCTGTATTGATAGCCTTGGGCGTAAACCAAAACTATGTAACTTATGCCAATAAAGAGTAATATGGCGCAGTAAAAAAGAATCCTCCGAGTGGTTCTAGTCATGGGGCGATAGTACAATATTTTAAGCACTTTGGCCAGGATATCAATCATTGATATCCAATCATAAATAAACTATGATAACGCAGCTGACTTGACTGAGTCCGAGGCAAAATCGAGCATTCGACTGAGCCATATAGACATATGGCGAAAGGAGAAGCGGAGATTTTAACGAAGGAATCAATCAAGAGCCTGCTTAAGTGCCAGGAGGCACAGCAGAGCGGTCAGCAAGTTATACTATGAGAAGCATAGGTATTGATTTGGGTACTACAAACACGGTCGTCTTTTTGCCCCAAAAGGGGATTGTTATCAATGAACCCTCGGTGGTGGCCATTTCGGTTTTGGATAATAAAATCCTGGCGGTCGGCTCTGAAGCTAAAGAGATGATCGGCCGAGCGCCGGAAAGCATTATTGTTTCTCAACCTCTGGTGGACGGCGCCATTGCCGATTATCGGGTCACTGGCGCGATGCTCCGTTATTTTATAAAAAAATCCGGCGGTATTTTGAGATTCTTTAAACCCGAAGTTTTAATCTCCGTACCGGCGGGCATCACTTCCACTGAACGCCGAGCGGTTATGGAAGCCGGTCTGCGGGCCGGCGCTAAAGAAGTTTATCTGGTTAAAGAGCCGGTCTTGGCTGCTATCGGCGCCAAAATTCCTATTAACAGTCCTTCGGGTAATATGATCTTGAATATCGGCGGAGGAACCACCGAACTGGCTGTTATTTCTTTAGGCGGCATCGTCAGTTCCGAATCGGTGCGTATTGGCGGGAATAAACTGGATAAAGCTATCGTGGAATATATTAAAAAGAAGCACGGCCTGGCTATTGGCGAACGAACAGCCGAACTGATAAAAATAAATATCGGCTGTGCCATTAAAATGCCGACCGAAGAAAAAATCAGCATCAAAGGCCGGGACTTAACATCAGGTTATCCCAAAACTATCGAAGTGAGTTCCAATGAAATAACCGAAGCTTTGACCGAACAACTTCACGAAATTATTCAAATTATAAAATCAGTGCTGGAAGTCACGCCTCCCGAACTCTGTTCCGACATTATGGATAAAGGCATTATTATTTCCGGGGGTGGCGCTTTGCTCAAACATATCGACACTCTCATCACTAGGATTACAGGCGTGCCGGCGCGTGTCGCCGATGACCCGTTGTTTTGCGTGGCAAGAGGCACGGGCATTGTTCTAGAAAACCTCAACACCTACAAAAAAAACGTGATGGCGAAAAGGTAAAACAAAGGCCCGCGGAGTGGACGAACCTTTGACAGGTCGCGCCACTCCTGCGGGCTGCTATTTGATGAACTCCGCCAACCGAGCAAAGACTTTCGGTCTTGCTGGTTTCCCAATCATCCAATCGATGCAGACGGGTTGGACTTGAGGCAGAGTACCTGCGAAAAGAACGACTGGCATGGCGGGGTTTATTTCTTTAATCTTCTCCGCCAATTCAATCCCGTTCATTGCATTCTTCCCCATTTGAAGGTCCGTGAGAACGAGACTGAAACCGTCTTTTCGAAACTCCACCAAGGCGGCCTCACCACTACTCACGACTTCGACCGCATACCCGAAACTTTTGAGAATGCGTTCGATAAGTCTTTGAACACTGGGGTCATCGTCCGCTGCTAGAATTCTCTTCTTCAAATTCAAACTTTCCTCCTTGTGTGTGTTTGTAATATAGCATACAAAATAGGGTTTAGTCAAATAAAACAAAAAGGCCTCGATATGGAGGTCCCGACTCAGAGTCGAGACCTTTCCACATATCGAGGCGAGTTACCGCAACAGGCGGCCCCTCTTGATGGATTCCGGGTACCCGCAGTCGTGACACTGGCGAATCTTCTCCGAAATTATCCTGCTCTTGTCCCATCCGGTGGTGGTATTCCAACTCCCGCAATCCCAGTGCCGGCACCGATGGGCCTGAAGATAGAAAAGGGCCAATGGTACGCCGACAACCCAGATGAGGACTTGAGAATGGCCGTTGGCGTGCCATCCGTATCTGGCGAAAGCCCACAGGACAACAACGAGCCACAACGTTCTGTATTTTCGGATGATTTTCAATGTGCCTCCTTATAGGTAGTACTTTTCCCGGTGGGGCCACAGGAAGACACGGGCGGGTCAGACTCTTTTCGAGACGTTGATGATCTTCTGGATGGCTCGGTAGAGCTCAAGAACTGCAATACCGTTCGCATGTAGCCTAAACCGAGTGTCTTCAGATCCTGTCTTTTCAACACTGATCAGGCCTAGTCTGGTCAGGCGAGCCAGGGTTTGGGCGCGGAAAACATCCCTCTGATTCAAAGCTTCCGAGAACTCATCAATCCCTTTCTCCTTGTTGAAAACAAGTCCTTGGGGAGTGTTATGTTCCAGGACAAGAAGGATGTTTAATTCCATCTGGTTAAAAAGATCGGAGTTCCTTTCCTTGTTGGTTGCTAGGAACTTCACAGGCATCAGCTCACCTCCGGCCATATATTGCCACAAAAATAAAAATAAAGCAAGTCTAAAAAACAAAAGCCCGCGTCGGTCGCGGGCTCAGCCGTCTGCTCTCCTGGGCTAGAAATTCGTGATACCCAGAAGCGTGTGACAATACTGGCACCAGTGGAACAACTTGCTGCAGATTACGGAGCCCTTTCTGGTTCCTGCCACCTCGACCGAATCGACCCCTTGCAAGTGAGCCTCGCAATGGGGGCACTTCGGTAGCCGTGTCGGCATCTTCCCGGGTATACGATTACTCAGATCGAATCTAATTATCGTGTCTGTTATTTCTTGCACGATATCCCTCTTGTCAGGCATGGTTTCCTCCTTATCAATAATTTAACATTAAACAACCACGAAGTCAATATCGCGAAAAAGACCAAGAAATGATAGAAATATATGATTAATAACGAACGCCTCATTGCCTTCCGACAAGCTTTCGAATCCGGATTGCATGGATTGTCAACGATTGAGCGAAGCGAATATCTTGACAAAATCCGGACCGAGAACGCAGTGACAATTCCTCGCAGGGGAATTGGAATGGTTGGCGGAGGCAATGAGGCGGAAGTGGCCCTAAACGTATTTCTATGAAATTAGCACTCGTCCACGATTGGCTGAAAAATATAAGCGGAGCGGAAAGAGTCTTGATTGAGTTGCACGAAATCTTTCCGCAGGCGCCCATCTACACGCTTTTTTATGATGAGCCATTTGTTCGGCAATGGTTGCCATCGGCCGATATTCGGGCCAGCTTTTTGCAGAAGATTCCTTTTATTACTAAACTCTATCCGCTTTTCGGCTGGCTGATGCCGACGGCCATTGAATCTTTTGA
The DNA here is from genome assembly GCA_903830625.1 of Candidatus Yanofskyibacteriota bacterium. Classification (GTDB taxonomy): domain Bacteria; phylum Patescibacteriota; class Minisyncoccia; order 2-02-FULL-40-12; family GWA2-44-9; genus 2-01-FULL-41-21. Next base: position 21,583 of record CAIKUK010000009.1, on the reverse strand, counting down.
CTTGTCGGAATTTGATAAAGTTTTATCCTCTTCGGTTTCGTTTTCCAAAGGGCTGGTTTTAAAACCCTCCACCAAACATATTTGTTATTGCTACAGCCCGTCGCGTTCTCTCTGGGACAGACACGCCGATTATGTCCGCGATAATGCCTTGTCCTGGCCTGCGCTCACATATCAGCATTTATTGCGTCTCTGGGACAGAGCCGCCGCCGATCGCGTCGATCAATATGTCGCGATATCAAAAGCTGTCCAAAGTAGGATTAAGAAGTATTACCGAAGAGACTCCATTATAATTTATCCTCCCGTTAAAAAATTAGGCGGAACCTTAAACCCAAAGCTCGAACTTGTAATGGAGACTAATTTTTACCTCATAGTCTCACGATTATATAAATACAAAAACATTGATATTGCCATTGAGGCTTTTAATAAACTGGAATATCCGCTGGTAATTATTGGCGACGGGCCGGATAAAGAAAGGTTAAAGCGTCTGGCGGGCAAGAACATCATCTTTCTTGGCGAGCAGGATGATTCCATGCTGGCGGAGTATTACCACGCCTGCCGGGCCTTTATCATGCCTCAGGAAGAAGATTTTGGGCTGACTCCGATTGAAGCCATGTCTTTTGGCAAGCCGGTCGTCGCTCTCCGCAAAGGCGGCGCCTTGGAAACTATTATTGAAAACAAAACAGGAGAATTCTTTGACGACCCCATTCCCGAAGCTCTCGCCGATGCCGTCCGCCGTTTGAATGAAAATTACACCAATTACAATCCCGAATTTATCAAATCTCATGCTTCCCATTTCAGCGCCGACAAGTTCAAAGAGGCGATTGTACAATTGATTGGCTAAAACATCAGAACGTGGGATAATAAAAACGAGAATGGATAAGAACAACTACGCGTTTATAGATAGCCAGAATTTAAATCTAAGCATTCGAGATCTCGGTTGGATTTTGGATTTTAGGCGTTTTTATCGATATCTTTCGGATAAATACGGTGTATCCAAAGCTTTTCTTTTTATAGGTTTCGTAGAAGGTAATAGCGATCTTTACGCGTCGCTTCAGGAGGCCGGATTCATTTGTATTTTTAAACCGACCTTGAAATACAAAGATGGGACGACCAAGGGTAATTGTGATGCAGAGTTGGTATTACAAACAATGGTTGAATATAAAAATTATAATAAAGCCATTATTGTAACCGGTGACGGAGACTTTTATTGCTTAGCCAAATACTTGATTGAATCCGAAAAACTGCAAGTTATTATTGTTCCTAATAAGGATAAATTTTCGGCTTTGTTAAAATTCAAAATCTGCAGGCCATATTTGCGATTTATGAACGAACTAAAAGATAAACTGGAGTATAAAAAGAAAAGGCCCCATAAGGACGAAACCTTATAGGGTTATCTTTTCCGTTGATGATTAGATACAGTATATAACGAAAGGGTACAGGAAGTCAATAGTTATCCACATATCTATGAAAATAAAAACTCTTCTTTTGGGACAGTCTTTGATACTGGTCGGCGGGACTATTTTTGCTTGGTCTAAGCTTTTGGGGCAATTTGATAATTTTAAAATGGTTTATGGCACGGTCTTTCGTTTTAAGGACTGCGTTATTTCTAATCCTTTCTTGACGCCCTGTTTCTGGGGGTCAATGGCTTTCATTTTTGCGACGGTCTGGTCTTTCTCTAATTGGCTCAAGCCCGGCTACACGCGTCAGCGCTATCTCCGTAACTTTTTATTGTTTTGCGTCTTCTTTGCCGGTTCGGTCGTGGCCTATGAATTTATTGAATATTATAAACTCTTCGGCGCCAATACCGTTTCCATCAGTTGTGCTCCCGGTGTCTTCCCATTGCTCACGCCCTGTTTCACAGGTCTGTTGTTTTTCTTCACGGCGTATATCACGGCGATTTTCGCCGTTCGGCGTTTGGGATAAAGCTCCGCCCAAACCATTTGAAAGACCGGCGTCTCATCTTTCCAGCGAAGATTCGCGCCTATCCCTCAGCCTTTCACCCAGCACCAATCTACGCCAATGCTATTTCGGTCCAACAGTTTGATGACTCAAACTGGGAACCTCAATGGCATCTGGCCGGCTATCGCCTTACTGGAATAGCTGAAAGGCCTGCGGGGAGTCTTTCAAATGGCTTGGGCGTCGCTCTTTTGTGCTTACGTCAATTATCCACTTGACACTCTTGACGGTTAAAACATGGTTGCTATATTTAGAGCAACCTAAACGGATTTTAAATCGGTCGAGGGATAAATAAAAATATTCAAGATTCAATAAAATGGCAGACGTAAAAATAACTGGAATCAGAAAACCGAATCGTTTTAGTTCACATGAGCATATCACTCATGTTGGCGGAGCGGGGTGGATATTAACCAGAGAAGATGCGATTAGAAGAATAGATACTCGCATAGACACTTTTTATGTTATCGATCCCCAAAACAGAAAGCGTGCAGAAGTAGCTGTCGTGAGAAATGACCCGGGAAAAACTCCTTATCTACGAACCTATGCTGATGGGTATTGGAATGATAATTTGCTTTCTTTAGAGGAGATTTAGAATAAAAGAGCCCTGAGGGCTCTTTTATTCTTGTCATTTAGTATTAATGGGACTAAAATTATGACAATGAAATATTCAGTCGTTTCTCTATTTGCCGGATGTGGAGGTTTAGACCTTGGGTTTAAAGGAGATTTTAATTTTTTAGGTAAAAAATATAAAAAAAATAATTTTAATTTAATTTGGGCCAATGAAATAGATCCTAGTGCCGCTAGAACATATTCAAAATATTTCGAACATCCAATAGTCTGTGAAGATATCAATATTATACTAAGCGGTAGTAAACCAGGATTATTCGAGGATCCATTACCACAAAAAGTGGATATAGTCTTAGGAGGATTCCCTTGCCAAGACTTTAGTCTTGCCGGCAAAAGACAAGGTTTTCAGGGCAAAAGGGGTCTTTTGTATAAGTCTATGGTTGAAGTCGTACGAAGGTTGGAACCGAAGGTTTTTATTGCGGAAAACGTTAAGGGATTGTTGAGTATGAATAATGGTGAAGCCATCAAAAAGATCGAAAACGATTTTGCGGAATTGGGTTACGAAATTTCCACAAATCTATATTTAGCGGCTAATTACGGTGTTCCTCAGTCTAGAGAGAGAGTTATCATAGTCGGGACTAATAAAAAATTGGGGCTTCCCAAATTTGAGCACCCCAAACCGATACTGGATAAGACTAATTGGGTTACGTTAGGACAAGCAATCGGTGACCTAGAAAATAAAAAAAGCGGTGAAGTCTCTAATCATTTCTGGTCTAGAGCTAAACTGTTTAAAGGGTCGCAGGGCAACACAACAGTGTCTCCAGACAAAATCGGTCCCACCATGAGAGCTGAACATCATGGCAATATTGAGTATCATTGGAGCGGGAGAAGACTATCAGCTAGGGAAGCGGCTCGAATTCAGTCATTTCCGGACAATTTTATCTTCCTACCATCAACATCAGCTGCTTATCGTCAGATTGGGAATGCCGTGCCACCAGTGATGGCCTGGCACGTAGCAACTGCTGTACAAAAATACCTAGATAGGTATAGTGTGTAGGTAATGTCTGATTACCTAGTACAGCTTTTCTCGGACAAAGATATAATTGCGAAAATAAAGGGTAAAATGCCTCATCTTTTTCAGTTGGCAGAACTTGAAAACTCGCGAGCGGGCAAATTAGGCATGGAGATTGGTTCCGCCAGAGAAAGAATTATCATTGCTCTTTTAATGTATAGATTTGGAGAGGAAAATGTGGAGATAGGCATTCCTATAACAGGATCGGAAATAGACGTTTTATTATTTAGTAATCCTATCTCAATCAAAACAGCAACCAGCAAAAAACCAACCAGCTTTAAGCTTATTTGGACAGTAGACCGGCGTAAAGCACTTGAATTCAAGAAAAAATATCAACCAGCCGTAGATATGATATATGCGCAGATATTTTGGGGAGGAATTGGTTATTTATATTATTTCCCCAAAGAGAGTCAACTCAGAGTTTTTAAAAAAATAGGAAGAAAAAAATATATTCGGCTTCCAAAACAAGGGACAAATCCGAGAGGTGTTGAAATTACAAAAGAGGCTCTAGTATTATTAGCTAAAGATAAGCAAGTATTAAAGATTGAAATAAATTGGGAAAGGGGAGTGGATAATTTTAAGGTTTACGACCGTTGGGTTGAACTTTGGGGTGTCGATTAGCTTATGCGCATAAGAAATTACCTAGGTCGCAATTTTAATAAGAATAGGACTGACGATAGATTATCTCGGGAATCAAGGTCTCGGCTGATGTCAAAAATTAGATCAAAGAATACAAATTTTGAAAATTTTTTCATTTCTGAATTAAAACGAACGGGGGTAAGTTTTAAGACCCACATGAAAAGTTTAAGAGGCACGCCAGATATTGTTTTTATAAAACAAAAAGTATGTGTATTTTTAGATAGTGATTTTTGGCACGGATGGCAGTACCCCAGATGGAAACATCAATTAAAAAATGATTTTTGGAGAAACAAGATAGAGAAAAACCGTAGACGTGATAAAAATGTGTCTTGCTATTTGAGAAATAAAAACTGGACCGTTTTGAGAATTTGGGAACATGATATTATCCCCTAATAATTATGTCGAATGCAGCCCTAGATACTTTTAAAAGTAGAGATGACCTTAAGATATTTGGATCTGCTGGCTTAGGATTATTTGCTCTGCAGCTAAAGTTAGGGATTGAAGATATATCACAAATCGGCGTCAACTCGGTAGTAGATGGTGGAGACGATAAAAAAGCTGATATTATTTATCTAGACCAAGAGCAAGAAATTGCAGTTATTATCCAATCTTATATCTCTATTTCAACTAAACACAGGAAAGAAGCAAAAGCGAACAAGGCAAGTGATTTAAACACAGCAATGGCATGGCTTTTCGAAGATCCTAATGGTTTAGATTTCCCTGAAAGATTAAAGCCACACGCAAAGGAACTACAAAGATCCTTACTTGATGGAGAAATTAAAACTATTTACATCTGGTACGTACACAATCTTAACGGATCCGATAATGTTAAGAGAGAATTAAAAGTAGTCGAGCGATCAACCCAAGCACATATTAAGTCGGTTCTAAAAATTGATTCTGTTAAAATCATTGCTGAGGAAATTGATCAAAAAATACTAGAGGAATGGTATGAAGCTATATCAACACCAATACTTATTAAAGACACGTTGCGACTTCCTATTGATGGCGGCTTTAGTGTGAAAGGACCCGATTGGAAAGCCTTCGTAACATCGATATCATTAACTTGGCTGCATAGCATTTTTAAAAAATACGGACAAAGGTTATTTTCTGCCAATATCCGCGATTATCTTGGAAGTAGAGACCGCGACGAGAATATTAACAATAATATTAGGCAAACAGCAGAAACTGATGCTAATAAATTCTGGATTTATAATAATGGTATAACTATTCTTGTTGATAAAATAATTGAACAAAAACCAGACAGTTTAACAATAAGCGGCATATCAATCGTAAATGGGGCACAGACAACGGGAGCTGTCGGCAATCTAACTAAACGCCCAAATAAAAAAGCAGCGGTTCAGGTACGATTTATTGAAAGTTCGAGCAGGGATACTATATTGGGCATTGTAAAATTTAATAATAGCCAAAATAAAACAATAGCGCCAGACCACAAAAGTAACGACAAAACACAGAAGCGGTTAGAAACCGAATTCCTTAAGGTTTCTGATCTGAAGTATCTCCGAAGAAGAGGCGGAACTGAGGAATTAATAAAACGAAAGAAAAATGCATTGCCTTCGATAGTTGCTTCTCAAGCTTTAGCAGCATTTCATGGTGATCCATATACGGCATACCACCGAAAAACAAAAATTTGGACCGAAGACGATTTATATATGAAATACTTTTCAACCCACACAACCGCCGCCCATATTTTTGTGGCGTATTCGCTTCTTAAGGCTGTGGAGAAAAAGAAACTCGAACTTTCGCATAAATCAAAGGTGGGCCAGTTAACAGAAACAGAAGAAGAACAGTTTGGTTTCCTTAAAAACAGAGGCTCCGTTATTTTGCTTACCTCTGCTATAGCTTCTTGTTCTGAAATTATATTAGGTAAAAAAATTCCAAATTTATTTAGATTACAGTTTAGTAAAAAATTGACGTTTGATAAAACTATAGGATACTGGCTTCCTATCGTTAATTCTTCAATCGCATTTTCTTCCTATCTATTAAAGGGTCTTAAGGATGGAACATTGGATAAGGATTTATCCTTAGATACTATGAAAGAATTTCGAAGCTTAATGCAATCAACTAGGGAAGTAAACGCTACTGTATATGATAGATTTTCTTCTAAACTTAAATTGGGTTAATGAAAATCTTGGTTAAAGTCAGGCCGGGGGCTAAACGGGAGTTGGTGGAGAGGGTTGGGAAGGTATAGTTAACATATGTTAACTATTGAAAAATCAGCGTATTTACGAGTTTTGCATAGGGTTTTAAAAAGTTTGCATAGGGTTTTAAAGTGTGCTATTATTGGCTTGTTATGCCCGAACAAGAACTGATTACAATTGGTGAAGCTTCCGAAATACTAGGAGTTTCAATAGATACTCTTCGGCGCTGGGATAAGAGTGGAAAATTGAGTCCGGTTAAAACATCGGATGCAGGTTATCGTTTGTATGCTAGGTCTCAGATAGAGCTCTTCTTAAATGATCTTTTTGGCTTAGCTAAGGACTGGGTTTCAAGAGATACACCCGAAATACCCTCAAAATTTTATTGCTCTAATAGCGCTACATTTCAGACAAAGTTAACTCAAATGCAAGATCTTCTTGCGGGAGTAAAAGAATTGTCCCCTATATTTTCTCTACTTGTTGCCGTAGCTGGAGAAATAGGAAATAATTCCTTCGATCATAATTTGGGGAATTGGCCCGATATTCCTGGAATATTTTTTGCTTATGATATTCACAAAAGAAATATAGTGTTGGCAGATAGAGGACTTGGTATTTTGGCGACATTAAAAAGAGTAAAACCAGATCTAAATACAGATGAACGAGCCTTGGAGGTTGCATTTACTGAAATCATATCCGGTCGATCTCCAGAGAGTCGTGGCAATGGGCTTAAATTCGTGCGTAAAATCGTGGCCGAAAATCCTATTGGGTTGCTGTTCCAAACAGGCGTCGCAGAATTAATACTAACTAAAGACAGTGATATATTGGATATAAAATCTTCAGACGAACCTTTTCGGGGATGTCTAGCATTAATAACATTTTAAAAATATGAGAATAGAATTAAAAAAATTCGGCACAACCCTTATCTCTCGACAAAATGGTCGTGAAGCTTTTGCGGCTTTCCAACCTCAACTCGCAGTGTTAGAAGAAAATGAGAATCTCGAATTAGATTTCGATGGAGTTATTACATTCTCGCCTTCGTGGGGAGATGAATTTCTGAGTCCATTATTAAAGAAATATGATGCGAGGTTAATTCTTATGAATACCAGCAATCCTTCCGTAAAAGCGACTTTGGAATTATTAGAGAGTATTAATCAGCAACCTTTCAAGAGGAGTTAACAAAATTACACTTTTCCCGACCCATCACGGGCAATAAATGCAATGAAAATCTTGGTTAAAGTCAGGCCGGGGGCTAAGCGGGAATTGGTGGAGCAGGTGAAACAGGAAGGGTTTAATTTTGTTGTAGAGAAGAAGGATCCGTCTGGCGCCGAGACACAGTTGGATTTTTATAGAATCTGGGTCAAGGAGCCGGCCGTGGACGGCCGGGCGAATCAGGCAGTTATTCAGGCCTTGGCCAAACATTTAAATATATCGGCGGGAAGGATTAAAATTAAATCCGGCCGCGAATCTCGCCAAAAAGTAATAGAGGTAACTTAGTTTAAAAAATAACTCGCCTACAGAATCACAGGATTCTGTAGGCGAAAAGTTGATGACGACCGCTCCTTAGCCCTTGCCGGCCTTCTCCCGAGCCTCGTCGGCAGCGTCCTTCGTCTCGGTGGCCTTGATCTGGTCGGCCTTGGCCACGCTTCCGGCGGCCGTGGCTGTGTCCTGAGCGGCTTTCGCATCGGCTTGTTTGCTTGCTTGGGACTGGGGGGTATCGGGCATGGCACTTCTCCTTATGAATTGGCTATTGGTCTCAATCAGTATGACCTTGACCTGCCAACTGAACTAGATCTAAATACTCCCATATTTTAGTGATGTTGTCAATCAGCGACTAAGAGGTAGTGTGGTCTAAAATCTAGTCAAAAAATTCTATAAATAATATAATAAGTATATGGCAATAATTAAGAAGAAAATTTGGCCGGATTCATTTGAACTGCTTGAGTCGGGCAAGAAAAAGTTTGAAATACGATTGGCTGATTTTGAGGTTAAGGAGGGTGACACTCTTGTTTTGGAAGAGTGGGACCCGTCAACAAAAGATTACACTGGCCGTAAAATAGAAAAGGCCGTAAGCTACGTTCATAAATTTGAGCTGGATATGTATGGCCAGAAAAAAGAAATAGAAGAAAAAGGGATTTATGTTATACAGTTTTAATTAACAAACACATGAATAAACAACTTATTAAAGACGGGGTGGGCTGGGGATTGGGGCTTTGGCTGATTGGTTATGTGTTGGGCTTTATTCTTTTTGCGGTTGTTCCGCAAAATATGATTGGTTGGGTGATTATGCCGATTGGGATAATCATCACGCTTTGGGTTTTGTTTAAAAAGGTAAAAGGCGACACGTGGCAATATTATCTATCTTTGGCCGTTATCTGGACGTTGATTGCAATAGTGTTTGATTATTTCTTCCTGGTCAAAGCTCTCCACCCTGTAGATGGCTATTATAAACTAGACGTCTATTTGTATTACATCCTGACTTTTCTTCTCCCTCTCTTCGCCGGTTACCGCCGAATGGTTCAAAAATAAAAACAAAATTAGTAATTGACAATACCACCTTTCGGTGGTATTGTTTCACATAAGGAGGCAGTATGCGATTAACAACAGAAGTATTGACGCCCTATGTGGGTGGCCAGGTGGAGATTCAGAACGAGATCGAAAGGTACATATTCCGAGGTGAGATTGCGCAGGTTACCGTTGATGGTGAGGAGCTGCAGGTCCGTTTCACCTGGTTTGCCAAAGGAGAGGGCTACCCACCAATACGCTGGGTCAAGGCTGACCATCTCGATTACGGGCTTTCTCTGACGGTAGGGTTCACGTCCATTTCCGAAATCGGCCGCGGCTCCAAAAGCGGCTCGAATCGGATCTGTATCGAGAGCGTGATCAGCAACGAGACTATTGTATTCTTCCCGCCGGACGGAAGCAGGCTCGATCCGGCGAAAGTCGAAGGGCTTGTGCTCGAAGTCGCCAAGAAGGACGACAAGAAGCCGTTCCACGAGGTTCTTTCATCCAAGCTCGAAGCCGCGGCAAAGGGTACAGTGAGAGGCATCCGTGACGACGATCTTGTCAGGATGTCGACAATTCTCGAAATTCTGTACCAAGGCAAGATGCCCGCTGACGCGGCGCACAAGATTGCCGAAGACCACAAGCACATCCTGGTGTTGTTGTCCGATCCCGAACACGAGGATGTGGCCCGCCTTGCCGCCGAGACCCTCGCTGACCTCAGAAACCGTCAGAACTAGCCCGCGAAGAGTTCGCCGATAAGGCCCAACCCTCGCGGGCCTTATCGTTTTTAAAGGTTTATATCTGCTTTGACAAGAGTCCGTTTTAGGGCTATTGTTAGGTTTCCCAGCTCTTAATCATTCAAACGGGGCGGTGTGGTGTAGAGTGGAGGGTCTCATGGCGGGTTCACTTGCAAGGCAGGTTCAGCGCGACCTCAATTCGTTCCAAGTCCGGTACGGCAACGTGGTGCTTGAGGACGTGGAAACGAATGGGAGTCGAGAAAGGGGCAGAGTACCTACCGCCGATACGGTAACCTCAATTCAGGCGAGAATGACTCGACTGGGCGTGAGGTGTCGCTACTACGGCGGAGACAAGTCCGCGCCAACCTGCACATTCGAGGACGGGTGCGAGGAAAACGAAGGCTGTAGTCTTTCCAGGAATTCTCCCGCCTCGATGTCCTGACGGTTCCACCGCCAAGTTCTGGGGGTCGCGCCAACGCGACCCCCACTTTTTTCCCGCACATAACAGCCATATGCAGTACGTGTTGCGGGAATAAGTATAATTAACAAGACAGACCATTCTGGAAGCTAAACGCATCAGCAAAGTTAAATTGTACTGCGTTACAGCAACTGATGGCTGTTATGTGCGGGATGCCAACAATAACATCGGCAAAATTTGTGAAGGGCGTTATCGGAGACGATGAAGCTCTGGATGACGGCAAAGACCATATCGCTCTGATTGGGCGTTCCAATGTGGGCAAGTCCAGCATTATCAATTCTCTGACCAAGCAAAAAGATTTGGCCCGAACCAGCTCGTTTCCCGGACGGACCCAGGAAGTCAATTTATTTTTAATCAACAAATCTTTTTATCTCGTGGATTTGCCTGGCTATGGTTACGCTAAAGCCGATGAAGGTGGACGGGACAAACTCAAGAAGATAATTTTTTGGTATCTGTTCAACTCGCATTATCAGCAGAAATTGGTGCTTTTGATTATTGACGCCGAAATCGGCCTGACCGCCAACGACAAAGAAATCTTGCGCGGGCTGGAAGAACGAAATAAAAATATCTTGATTGTGGCCAATAAAGTGGATAAGATTAAAAAATCCGAATACGTCAAACAGATGCAGAGTATTCAAAAAACAGTTGGTAAATATAAAGTCATTCCATATTCCGCCGAAAAGAAAATCGGCGTTACTGAACTGACTGAGGAATTATTTAAGCGATAAATAAATGCTGGCGTTCACCAAAAAAGAACTGGCGATGATGAAGCGGTTGAATACGCCTGCCAAAGTGCAGGATTTTTTAAATAAGATTCCCATCAATTTTGAAAAAGACGGCGTAGACAAGTGTAAGTCGCCGGTGATGGTCCTTCGGGCCAAAAGCGCCCATTGTATTGAAGCGGCAATACTGGGCGCGTATATTTTGTCGCTTCACGGCCATCAGCCCTTGCTGATGCATCTGGCCACGACCGATGAGGATAAAGACCACGTGATTGCGCCATTCAAAATGAAAGGTCTTTGGGGCGCGCTTTCAAAAGGCAATCATGCTATTTTGCGCTACCGCGACCCGATATACAAAAACATCCGTGAACTGGCGATGTCATATTTTAATGAATATTTTCTTGAAAGCGGAAATAAAACCATGCGCAGTTATTCCAAGACTTTAAATCTTAATTCATTCGGGAAAGACTGGATAGGCCACGAAGGCGATTTATGGGATATAGACGACAAACTGGACGAGATAAAACATTTCGCTATCGCTCCGAAAGACGTTATCCGAAAATTACGCAAAGTAGACCCGGTGGAAATAAAAATCCTCGCTCTTCACGAACAGCCGAAGAAATAATTCGGCTTTACTTTTTTCGCAAATAATGTAGAATAATGACTACTGGAGGTGACGGATGGTAAGCGTTCTTTTGGCACCGGATATGGCTCAACGTGCAATCCTGATGGTTCTGCCGATGATTGAGAAGTTGGTCACAGATGGGGTCGTCAAGCGCGGCGATCTGGCAATCGTGATCCTCGACCCTCTGGAGGGCAATATTCTGGGCCAGAAGTCTTTGGGGGATGAGGGAAAATGGGAACATGATTACCACAGGCTGGCTCTCCACAAGGCTTGTCTTGCTGGGCGCAGCGGTCTCAGTAGTCGCCATGTCGCGCAATTGGAACCACACCGATTAATGGTGGGCGACACAAAGCACGCCGGTGGCGTCAATTTCAACGGCATTCCTGTGGGCGTGTCGGGGGTCCAGTCATACTTTGATGAGATGATCGCCAACTGTGTCGCCGCAGCATACCAGGCGCTCTGTATCGAAGCGATGGTGAAGATTCACGCCGACCCGAGCCGGGACTACGTGGAGTAGCCGGCGGCCCATGACGGGGGATTTGTTCAAAGAAGCGCGAGCTTCTGCGACGACCCCCGTTTTTCTTTTTTGATTAGCCAAAGACTTTTTGGAATTGTATAATCAACCCGTTAATACAATCCCAAAATGACACAGAACGAAGCGCTGACAATTTTAAAGACCGGGGCGAATGTTTTTTTGACCGGAGAACCGGGCTCAGGCAAGAGCTACATCGTCAACGAGTACGTGCAGTATTTGCGTACCCATGGCATTGAACCAGCCATCACTGCTTCCACCGGCATTGCCGCGACGCATATCGGTGGCATGACCATTCATTCTTGGAGCGGGATTGGTATTCACACCAGCTTAGATATCGGAGACATTCGCCATATTGCGTCTAGTAAACATATAGGAAAAAGAATGCGCGGGACCAAAGTTTTAATTATTGATGAAGTGTCTATGCTGGCGCCGGCGACGCTGGCGATGGTGGAAGCCGTTTGCCGTGAAGCCCGCCAAAACTATGAACCTTTCGGCGGTTTGCAGGTTGTTTTAGTGGGCGACTTTTTTCAGCTACCGCCGATTATCAGACGCAAAAACGAAGACGACCCTGACCAAATTGTTTTACTTGATGAACCGGAAGCGCGCTTTGCTTATGATTCTTCCGCTTGGACCAGAGCCCATCCGGCGACTTGTTATCTGACCGAACAGCACCGCCAAGACGACAAAGATTATCTGGGTGTGTTGTCGGCTATCCGCGATAATACTTTTGGCATGAAACACGTTGAGCATATTGAAAGCCGGCGCACAACTTATGATAAAGTGCCCCACGACGCGCCCAAACTTTTTTCTCACAATGTGGATGTGGACTTGGTGAACAAAGACATGCTTTCACAATTGCCGGGCGAATCAAGAGAATTCAAAATGCGTTCTTACGGCCCGGCAAAATTGGTGGTGACGCTAGCCAAAGGCTGTTTGTCTCCGGAATTTTTAAATTTAAAAATTGGCGCATCAGTGATGTTCACCAAGAATAATCCGCGGGCCGGATTCGTGAATGGCACGCTAGGTGTGGTGGAAGGTTTTCGCGAAGATGACAACTACCCCATGATTCGCACTCGCGCCGGCCAACTCATCACCGCCGAGCCGATGGATTGGGCGATTGAAGAAGGTGGAGAACATAAAGCCAGTATCACCCAATTCCCATTGCGTTTGGCGTGGGCGATCACAGTGCACAAGAGCCAGGGTATGAGCTTGGACGAAGCGGTGATGGATTTAAGTGAAGTCTTTGAATACGGCCAGGGCTATGTGGCCTTGTCCCGCGTTCGCCGATTATCCGGTGTGCATCTCATCGGCTGGAATCAAAAAGCTTTCCAAGTCCATCCGGACGTGATTGATAAGGAAAAAGAATTCCAATTGGCTTCTAGCACGGCTCAAAAAGAATTTGCAGATTTATCCAAAAAAGAAATTCAAAAAAGACAGGATAATTTTATATTGGCCTGCGACGGCCAGGTTGATTCCATATTAAATCAACAAGAAACCAAGCCGGTTAAAGTCGGTTCAGGATATGACACTATCCGAGAAACACACCCAAATGCGTATCGGCCTTGGGACGAAGAACAGGATGAGGAGTTAATCAGAAGGTTTTCTCAAGACCGGAGCATTGCCAAGCTGGCCAAAGTTTTTGGCCGTAAAAACGGAGCTATTCTCTCACGTCTGGTTAAACTCGGAGTTATTGAAGGTTAGGCCGATTTTTGCTAGAATATCGTAGTGAAAATCACTCTCGTTACTCTAAATTACAATGGTGCGGAAAGCACTATTAAACTCTTAGAATCACTCCAAAATCAAACCGACTCCGATTTCTCTATTATAGTGGCTGATAATGGTTCCGAAGACGTTCAACAGCTTCAGGATTATTGTACTAATAAGCCCATTAAAATCATCAGAAATGGGGCTAATTTAGGCTTTGCCGGAGGCAATAATCCAACTTTAGCCCAAGCCTTCAAAAACGAGGCCCATTCGGCAAGCTCAGGGCAAGCAGATTGGGCCGTTTTGATTAATAACGACACTTGGGTTGAATCGGACTTTATCGCTCGTCTTAAAGCCAATTTAGGCCCCAAAAAGGGTATCGTTGGCCTGCCCCTGAATGAGGGTGGCCGAACGGCCTATGCCGGCCGAATTGACTGGCTCAAACCGACCCTGGAACATGTTTATGAAAAGGTGAGCGGGGATGAAGAAAATTTGTATCCAGTTGGCGGAGGATTGGTTATTTCCAAAGAGGCTTATGTCAAATTGGGCGGGCTGGATAAAAAATATTTCTTATATTTTGAAGACGCCGATTACGCCGAAAAAGCCCGCCAAGAAAATGTGCCGGTAGAATTTCTCAGCGAACCGATAATCCATCATGCTGTTTCCAGCACCACCGGCAAGCTGGGTTCGCCGTTGCTTTTGCGTTATCACTACCGTAACGCGCTTTATTTTAATTTCAAAAATGCGCCGCTATTATTTAAAGTCCTGACTATCTTCTGGAGTATTTTTATTTTTGCCAAACAATTTTTTAAATTAATGGCCAACATTCATCCCGCCGAATCGCGGGCGATTATGGCCGGTGTGATTGATTTTTATCAGGAGAGAATGGGTTATATCTCTAAAAAAATCAAAGTCGGCATTGAGTGCGAACAAATTGAAGACGAGATTTGGGGTGTGGGAAAGATTATCACCAAACTTCTGGAAAATATCGCCGCTCGGCCCGAGCTGAAACAGGATTTCGAATTCCATCTTTATTTTAAAGAAAAAATCCCCGATTTGCCTTTTTTGGATAATCCTATCTTCCGCAAAAAAATTATTGACCAGCCTTTCCGGCACAAATCATTCGTCGCTTATTATTTTGTCCTTCTGCCGATACAGCTCTGGTTTGAACGGCTGGACGTGATGTTCTTTCCGAACTACATGCTGCCGATTATTTTCTTCGGCCGTTCCGTGGTCATGCTGACCGAAGATATTTATTATGAGATGCGTTCCAAACAGCAGCGGCTCGAACATCGTTTGGCCTATCGGGTTTTTGCCACCTGGGCCACCTGGCGGGCAAACAAAATAATGGCTATCTCGGCCACATCAAAGAAAGAACTGGCGAAATTATTTGATATTGAACCCAAACGTATTTTTGTAAATCCATTGGGCGTTGATACGCCGCAACCGGCCGGAGAGAATCACCATGGCCGGTATCTTTTATTCGTTGGCCAGGCTTTTCCACGGCGCCATCTGGAAGAAGCATTGCGGGCCTTTGAGAAGCTTGCGCCCGACTTTCCTGGTTTAAAATTCATCGTCGTTGGACCGGATAAATACAATCCGCCAAAAATCAGACAGCTTCGCCAAGAGATTAATTTCCGATTGGGAGCAGGGCGGGTGACGTGGTATGAACGCGTCAGTCATGAAGAATTAATTCAGCTCTACAGCCATGCTTTAGCTATCATCTACGTCTCGTCGCGGGAAGCTTTCGGGTTGCCTCCGCTTGAAGGTTTGGCCCAGGGAAGCGTGCCGGTGGTGGCCGATAATGCGCTAAGCCGGGAAATATTCGGCGAGTACGCTTTCTATGTGGCCAATCCCGATTCGGTTGATGCGACCGCAGATATTCTCCGCGAAGCCATGACAAATTCGTCGCTCCGTGAGAAAATAAAAGAACACGCGCCTGAAATCATTCGTCGTTACACTTGGTCGGCTCACACTGGCAGATTTATGGAAATGATTAAATCCACGATCCATCATGATTAAGAAATTACTGAATCCGCTTTTTATTTTTCATCTGGTCTTCGTTGGACTGATTTTAGTCGGTAAACTTCCTCGCGAACTCGTTTTATATGAAACGGGTCTATTAGTGTTATATTTCCTGTTCGCTTCCGTGGAAGACGGGCTGATATTTTTCGTCCGTTCCATTCCTCTTTTCATCGCCATTCCACTGACAGCAAATTATGACAATTTAAACCAATGGCGGATTCTGGCGATAATTTTATTTTTAAAGTGGATTTTTACTTGGGAAACATGGCATTACGTCGGTACGGCATTAATTCTATTTCTCAGAAAACCTTGGCTGGTGGTTAAAGAATTCCCTTGGTCAACTATCCTTAAAGTTTTGTTCTGGCTTAGTTTGTTGTCTTTATTGTATGCGCCAGACAAGATTGAAGGCCTGAAACGGATTATTTATTTCTTCAATGCCGGTCTTATCGGTATTGTCATTTCTTTTCCGGCCAGAAGCGAAGCCTTTATTAAACGGCTCATTAAAAACATTACTATTCCCGTCATTATCGTGGTACTAGTCGGCGTAGCCCAAGTGGTGGCCACTTATTTCATGGATATTTATCAGTTCATGAGAGTCTGGGGCGAGGGGATTCAGATGCGCGAATTCGGCACGATGTGGTCGTATATTGCCACTCACGTCGGCAACACCTGGTTCGCGTATTTCGGAGACCAGCTCTCGCTTCGGGTATTTTCGCTTTTCCCGGATTCTCATTCCTTCCCAATTTTCTTATTGCTCGGTCTGCCCGCATTCTTTGCCTGGACGCTAATCAAGCCGCTCGGCCAAGCGGCCAAGATGCGTGACATGTTGTTTACTCGCGGGAAAATAGCTGTGCTTTGGATTCCGCTTATCTTTTTAATGCTTATTCTCTCGGGTACCCGAGGTATCTGGGCCGGCGGGGTGGCCATGGTGTTCTGGGTTATTTTGGCGCTTGTTTACATGCGTCATACCAAAGCTGGCCGGGCACATATCAATATTTTTAATTATCTATCCTATTATCTGGTTATTTTCTTCTTATTGTTCGCCGTGGCTTATCCTATTTTGGCTTCACCTCAATTTTTGGTCTCGAAGGGCAACTCGTTGTTGATGGAACAACGATTAAGATCAATTCTGGATTTTAACGAAACGTCTATTAAGCAACGCCTGGAAATTTGGAATAAGAGCCTGGTTTCAATCAAACATAATCCGCTGGTCGGTATCGGCATCGGGAATTTCCCCGTTGTTCTCGGCCAGAATATTCAATTAAGCAAAGCTGGTTCATCGGCGCATAATATTTATCTGCAAGTGGCGGCGGAGATGGGTCTGCCGGCATTGTTGGCTTTTATTTGGTTCTTATGGCTGGTGCTGAAACGAACATATGACCGATTCGTAAAATCCTCGGAGCCGATATATCAGGCTTATTTTGGCGGACTATTAATTACGTTGCCCTGGGTTTTGGTTTACTTAATGACCGACGTGGCTATCTTTGACGAACGGGCTTTGCTTCTTTGTGTCGCGACCCTGGCCATCGTGGCGACTCGTCCGCACGTCCATGGCTAATTCCATCGTTTCCATTAACTTGGTCGTTCTTAACGGCGAAAAATATATCCGCCGCTGTTTAGAATCCATTCTGGCGCAATCGTATCCGCATGAGAATATTGAAATCAATATTCTGGATAACGGCTCCACTGATAATACAAAAAGTATTATCAGTAATTTTAAATTTAAAATTTTAAATTCAGGATTTGCAAAGTTTAATTTTGTTGAATCAAAATTAAACTTTGGTATGTGGATCGGACAGGAAGAACTTTTAAATCAGTCCGAAGGAAAATATGTCGTGGTTCTGTCGGTGGATGTGATTCTGGAAAAAGATTTTATTTTAAATACGGTTCGGGCCATGGACAATGATTTAAAATTGGGAGCAATCCAGGGGAAAATATACCAATTCAATGTTCAGGATTTGGAAATTGAAAATTTTAAATTGAAAATTGGCGGGGTAATAGATACTTGCGGATTTAAAATAGACCGCTCTCGTCGAATAAAAAATATCGGTCACGGCGAACCAGACCGAGTGCAATTCGGTTCAGCCCGTGAAATATTCGGCGTGGAGGGCGCGGTGCCGATATTCAGAAAAGAAGCTCTGGAAAGTATCCGTGTCTTCGGAGAAATCGCTGACCATGACTTGTTCTGGTACGGCGAAGACCTAGATGTCGCTTGGCGTATTCATTTAGCTGGCTGGAAACAAATGTTCATTCCCAATGTCATTGCTTGGCATGACCGAGGCACCACTAAGGGCCACACCAAGGGTTCCTGGTTCCGGTATATCGGTCGAGTGGGGATAAGACAGCAGATTCCTATCCAAAAAAGGCGTCTAGAATGGCGCAATTCCCGCTGGACAAGAATCAAAAATGATTATATAATCAATATCTTCAAGGATTTACCCTTCATTATTTGGCGTGAAATAGAAGTTCTTGGTTACGCCGTCTTATTTGAACCGGGAGTGCTAAAGGAAATTCCACGGTTCTTCAGGGGTATTCCCCGAATGCTTCAAAAGCGCCGAGAAATCATGAAGCATGCTCAAGCCAGTCCAGCTGAAATTCATTCTTATTTTTTATAATGGAACCTATTGATACATCATCGGAAAACCAGAACGCAACCCAGCCAAAAAGAAGTCGCCTCTATCGTCTGCGGTATTTTATTATGCTCGCGATTATCGCCTTGGGATTATATTATCTTGGCGCCATCACCCATCAAATCGAAATTTTAAATCCGTTTGTCGCTCACGATGATGCTCATTTGCTGCCCGTTGCGACACCAGATCCCGATTACGCCATGCCCGACAAAGACCCTAACCGCCTCAATATTTTAATTCTTGGTATTCGCGGGGCGGATGACCCTAGTGCGGATATTGGCGGGCCATTGCTGACCGATTCAATTCAAGTGTTCAGTTTTGATAAGACCACCAAAAAATCTTCGCTCGTTTCTATTCCTCGAGATCTGTGGGTCACTATCCACGATAATACCAAAGACAAAATAAATTCCGCTTACGAATACGGTTATTATCACAGTGGTAATTATTTACAATTTATTAAAGACAAAATATCTCAAATCTCTGGCACCTATATAGATAACGTCGTTGTTTTTGATTTTTCATCATTCAAAGGAATTGTTGATGCGCTCGGCGGTATCGATGTCACTTTGGCGGCACCATTTAAGGAATCGGGGCAATGGGGTTTCGAATTCTCTTTGCCAGCCGGCGTGAACCATCTCGACGGCCAAACCGCGCTTTATTACGCCCGTTCCCGATATTCTTCAAGCGACTTTGACCGCTCTCGACGCCAGCAACAAATCATCTTTGCCATTAAAGACAAACTGCTCAAACTAAATTTCTTGGGCGACCCCTTAAAGAGTTTTTCGGTCTTAGCTTTAATAAGAAACGATGTTAAAACTGACGTCGGAGTTTGGAATATCAGTGAATATATTAGTCTGGCCAATCAGGTCAAATTCGACCAAATCAAAAAAAGTGTTATTTCTACCGACAATCTAGTGGTTGAAAGCAAAGATAATGGCGCTTATATCCTGGTTCCCAAAGGCGGCACATTGGCCGGTATTAAACAATTATTCCAAGATATTATTAAATAAAATGCTTTCCATAGTCGTTGTAAATTATAAGAATGCTCCGCTTCTCCGATTGTGCTTGAAATCTCTTCAGCGTGTTATTTCAGATTCATTCTCCCATGAAATAATTGTCGTTGACGTGGCTACTGATGCCGACACGACCTTTGTCGCTACTGAAGAATTTTCAAACATTCATTATCTACCTTTCAAAGAAAATATCGGCTACACCAAAGGTGTTAATCATGGGCTTAAAGCGGCCAAAGGCGACGCCATGTTCATTATGAACACTGATATTATTCCATTACCCGAAAGCCTTGAAAAACTATACGTCTATATAAAAAAGCACCCCGAAACCGGTCTGCTCGGCCCGCAGTTATTGAATATGGATGGTTCTAATCAGCAATCATGCTTCCGGTTTTATACGCCATTCACGATTGTTTACCGCCGAACATTTTTGGGTAAACTGCCGTTCGTAAAAAATATCTTGAATAGATTTTTACTGAAAGATAAAGATTTGACCCAAATTCTGCCGGTTGACTGGCTGATGGGTTCGGCCTTGATGGTTTCCAGAAAAGCCATAGAGACTGTCGGATATATGGATGAACATTTTTATTTATATATGAGTGATGTTGACTGGCCGCGCCACTTCTGGGAGAATGGATACCAAGTGGTATTTTTCCCAGAATCGAAAATGTATCACTATCATCGTCGGGAGTCGCACGGCGCGCTTGATGCTCTCGACGCTATTTTTAATCGTCGAACTCAACAGCATATCATCGATGCTATTCGTTATTTCTACAAAAACGGCATCCGCCCTTACACTCACCCATGAGTGAGAGGGTAAATAAAATGTCATACGTTTAAATGAACATGATTAAAAAATTATCGCTGCCACTGGTAATAATCATCTGTTTGGCTCTTGGTTTTGGGGGCGGAGTTTTGTATACGAATAAAAATGCGCCCACGGCCGCCGCCATTCAGCAGTTAGTCAATCAGGACACGGGCAAAGTTCAAAATATTGATTTCTCTATTTTCTGGAAAGTCTGGAACGATCTCTCGGCCAAATATGTCGACAAATCTAAATTGGATGTCCAAAAGATGGTCTACGGGGCAGTTGAAGGCATGGTCAATTCCATCGGCGACCCATACACGGTTTTCTTTGAACCGGTTAAAGCCCAGCAATTCGCGCAAGAAATTTCCGGCGCTTTTGGCGGAGTGGGTATGGAAATAGGCGTTAAAAATAATGTTTTAACAGTCGTCGCGCCGTTGCCTAACACACCGGCCGCGCGGGCGGGGATTTTGGCGGGCGATAAGATTTTAAAAATAAACGGCACTTCGACTCAAGGCCTTGCGGCTGAAGAAGCAGTGAGCATTATCCGAGGCAAAGTCGGCACGAAGGTTACTATCACCATCTCCTCAGGGAGCGAAAATAAAATTCGCGATATCATTATTACCCGAGAAACCATCAAGGTGCCAACCGTTGTTTGGAAAATGATAAACCAGAACGGCAAGAATTTTGCTTATATTCAGGCCTATGAATTTAACGAAAACATTAATAGTCAGTTTAAAAAAGCCGTTGATGAAATAGAAAAATCAAACCCGAAGGCGGACGGCATAATTCTTGATTTGCGCAATAATCCGGGTGGTCTGCTTGATTCCGCCATTAACCTCGCCGGATATTTTGTTGAAAAAGGCCAACCGGTGGTCAGCGAAGTTTTTGGCGACGGCACTAAGAACCAATTTACCTCCGACGGCAATGCTATTCTAGCCAAATACAAAACGGTTATTTTGGTCAACGGGGGATCGGCTTCAGCTTCGGAAATTTTAGCCGGCGCGCTCCATGACGATTTACATTTGAAATTAATCGGCGAGAAGACCTTCGGCAAAGGCGTGGTTCAGGAATTGGTAAATCTAGATGCCGGCGCTTCATTAAAAGTAACAGTGGCTCAGTGGTTTACACCGGCCGGCATTAACATCCAGCTCAAAGGCATTGAACCAGATATTAAAGTTGAACTCACTGACGATCAAAAGAAAAATATTATCTTCGGTGACCTCTCGGTTGATCCTCAGTTGCAAAAAGCGCTGGATACTCTGAAGTAATACCCGTTTAGTCGTTCCTCGTCCGCCGGACCCCTTCGAAACCCGCCCGACTGCCTGAAGCATTCAGGCGGGCGCGGTCTGCTCGGAGCAGAGTTAATCAAATGCTTTAAAATCTAACATATGTTAGATTTTAAAGCATTTGATTAACT
>CAIKUK010000008.1 GCA_903830625.1 Candidatus Yanofskyibacteriota bacterium | reverse complement strand
TAATCAAATGCTTTAAAATCTAACATATGTTAGATTTTAAAGCATTTGATTAACTCTGCTCCGAGCAGACCGCGCCCGCCTGAATGCTTCAGGCAGTCGGGCGGGTTTCGAAGGGGTCCGGCGGACGAGGAATGATTACTTCTTTCCCTCGATAATTTGCTGAGCGACGTTTTGAGGCACCGGTTCATAATGGTCAAATTCCATGGTGTAGTTGCCTCGGCCTTCGGTTAATGAACGGAGGGAAGTTGAATAACCAAACATCGAAGACAACGGCACGCGGGCATCAATGACTTTCAAACCGATAGTGGAGCGGTCGGCAATATTTAGAATTTGTCCGCGTCGAGAAGCCAAGTCGCCCGTGGTTTCACCCATCGATTTTTCAGGAATAATAACTTCCACTTTCATGATTGGCTCCAACAATACCGGTTTAGCGCGTTTTGAAGCTTCCTGCAAGGCCGTTGAACCGGCCATCTTGAAGGCGATTTCGGACGAATCCACTTCGTGATAAGAACCGTCGTAAAGCGTAACTTTCATGTCCACCAACGGGAAACCGGCCACGACGCCTCGGTCCATGGCTTCTTGAACACCTTTTTCAGTCGGTTTGACGAATTCTTCCGGCACGGAACCACCCTTGATGGCATTAACGAATTCATAACCCTTGCCTCGTTCCAGCGGTGCCACTCTCAACCAAACATGGCCGTACTGACCGCGCCCGCCGGATTGTTTGATATATTTACCTTCCGCTTGAGCTTCTTGAGTAATAGTTTCTTTGTAAGCGACTTGCGGACGGCCGACGTTAGCATCCACGGCAAACTCTCGACGCATACGCTCCACCAGCACATCCAAGTGCAATTCGCCCATGCCGGAAATAATGGTTTCGCCGGTTTCAGCGTCGGTTCGAATTCGGAAGGTCGGATCTTCATCGGAAAGTTTGCGCAAAGCCATGCCCATTTTTTCCTGGTCGGCTTTGGTTTTTGGTTCAATGCGAAGATCAATGACCGGTTCGGGCGCGATAATACCCAAAAGCGTAACCGGATGATCAGGGTCGCAAAGAGTGTCGCCAGTCTTGGTGGCTTTCAAGCCCACCGCTGCCGCAATACCGCCAGCATCAATTTCTTTGATTTCCTGACGTTCGTTGGCGTGTAAGCGGACAATACGGCCGATGCGTTCCTGTTGGCCCGTGCGTGTATTTAAAACATATGAACCAGCCTGCAGAACACCAGAATAAACACGGAAGAAGGTCAGCTGACCGACATAAGGGTCAGTGGCCACTTTGAAAGCCAGAGCGCGGAATGGAGCGCTATCTGACGGTTCAGCAATAACATCCTCGCCGTTAACGTCTTTGCCGATAGCCGGCGGGACATCCAATGGAGAGGGTAAATAATAAGCGACGGCATCAAGGACAAGCTGGACGCCTTTGTTCTTCAAAGCTGAACCGCAAAAGACCGGATAAATTTTGCCGGCAATAACCGCCGTTCGGAGAATGGATTTAAGTTTTTCAACCGGGATTTCTTTGCCTTCCAAATATTGACCCATGGCCACATCGTCATTTTCAACAATTTTTTCCACTAAAATCGCCCGCTCTTTATCGGCTTCGGTTTTTAATTCAGCCGGAATTTCACTGAAAATAACTTTTTCGCCTTTGGCGCCTTCAAACTGGACGAATTTCATTTCCAGCAAATCCACCACGCCGGTAAATTTATCTTCGTGGCCGTCCGGTATTTGCATTTTGACCGCATTGGTCGTCAGCCGTTCTAAAATTGATTTGTAGGAACGGTCAAAGGACGCGCCTAAGCGATCGAGTTTATTAACGAAACAGACGCGAGGGACATTGAAATCATCGGCATAGCGCCAGTTGGTTTCCGATTGCGGTTCTACTCCGGCCACGCCGTCAAAGACGACGACAGCGCCATCAAGGACGCGCATGGAACGTTTGACTTCAATAGTAAAGTCAATATGCCCCGGCGTGTCAATAAGGTTGATTTTGATTTTTTTATCAACGTCGCCATGAGCATTGGTCGGAACCCAATAAGTGGTCGTGGCGGCGGCTGTAATGGTAATGCCGCGCTCGCGTTCCTGTTCCATCCAGTCCATAACCGTATCCCCTTCATGAACCTCGCCAATCTTGTGGCTGATACCCGTGTAAAACAAAATGCGCTCGGAAACCGTAGTTTTCCCAGCGTCGATATGAGCTATGACTCCAATATTTCTAATTTTTTCAATAGGATATTCTCTCAAAACTAGGATTCTAGGTGTCTAGGATTCTAGGTGTCTAGGGCTAGCCCCTAATTTCCTAGATTCCTAACTTCCTGATTATTTATTGCCCCAGGCAAAATGAGCAAATGCCTTATTAGCATCCGCCATGCGGTGCATATCGAGTTTCTTCTTGACAGCATTGCCGGTATTGTTAAAAGCATTGAGCAACTCTTCGGCAAATTTTTCTTCCATCGGTTTACCTTTGCCATTTCGAGCAGCTTCAACCAGCCAGCGGACCGCGAGCGCATTTTTTCTTTCGGGTCGAACTTCAATCGGCACCTGATAATTGGCACCGCCGATACGTCGGGATTTCAATTCCATGTTCGGCGAAGCGTTGGCAATAGCCGTTTCTAAAACTTCCAACGCCGGCTTTTTGGCTTTCTCGGAAGCAATTTCAAGAGCCCGATAAATAATCTTGGTGGCGTGTGATTTATGGCCGGAATACATCACCCGGTTGATAATTTTAGCCACAACCAAACTCTGATATTGGAGATCCGGTTCGACGTGAGTTTTATGTTTAATGGGACGACGCATGGATAAAATTAAGATTACTTGCCTTTCTTGGCGCCATATTTAGAACGCTGTTGCTTCCGGCCTTCAGGTGCAGCGGCATCTAAGACACCCCGGACGATATGATAACGAACACCCGGAAGATCTTTGACACGACCACCGCGGATAACTACCACCGAGTGTTCCTGTAAATTATGGCCGATACCGGGAATATAGGCGGTCACTTCGTTACCGTTGGTTAAGCGGACGCGGGCGATTTTGCGCAAAGCCGAGTTCGGTTTCTTAGGGGTCATGGTTCGAACTTGGGTGCAAACGCCTCGCTTGAACGAGGACGGATAATAGACCGGACGGTTCTTTTTGGTGTTCATCCCAAACGTCAAAGCCGGCGACTTGGTTTTCGCTCGGGCAATTTTCCTTGGATTTTTAAGCAGTTGTCTGAATGTGGGCATTTGTAGCAAAAAAATAAACCTTCCCTGCCAGCTGAATTGTGGTTCAACTTGTTTACCTATAATAACAGATGGAAATCAGTATTGCAAGCCTCCCAATCCTGCTTTTAATGGCGATGTAGCTTTAAAAATTCAATCCTGTAATCAAATGAAAGAGCCAGGGCACAACCGGAAACACAATCGGATAAATCAGGATGAGAAATATTAAGAAGATGAAAATGCTGTACCGATAGAGAAAGGACTTAAAAGCGTGGTAGCGGGCCGGCAATAAAGTCATCAAGACCCAATGGCCGTCCAGTGGCGGTATCGGGAATAAATTGAATATGGCCAGAACCAGATTTATAGCCACGATTAAGGCAAATAATTGAGGAATTATCGTGGCTGGCAAAGCATCCGGGAAGAATCTCAACATGAGACCAAACACAACCGCCACTGAAAGATTGGAGGCCGGGCCGGCCAAGGCCACCTTTATTGGACCGTATTTTTGATCGCGGAGATTTCTGGGATCATAAGGCACAGGCTTGGCATAACCGAACAAAAACGGGCTTCCAGCGACCCATAAAAAGAGCGGAAGAATAACCGAACCGAAAATATCAATATGCTTGATAGGATTAAGACTAAGACGGCCCATAAGCCGGGCTGTATCATCGCCTAACGCCTGGGCCGCGAAACCATGGCTAACCTCGTGAATAACCACGGAGTAAATAAAGACGACAAAACCAAACAGTAATATTGTAGCTGACATAAGTATTGCAAGAATACCAATTTTGATGTAATATGTAAACCAATATTAGAACGCCGCTGGCTTGACCGGCTTCGAGGCGAAAGTGAGCATTCGACTGAACCATATAGACATATGGTGAAGGAGAAGCGGAGCTTTCAACGAAGAAGGTGGTCAAGAGCCCGCTTATCGGCCAGGAGGCCGAGCGGTGCGGCCAGCAAGTTATATGACCAGATGTTCTCAATGCGGTAAAAAACCAACTATGTCGACTTCGCGAGTTTTACTTCGCGGCCGTTATAATCCAACCGCCAAATCCAAACGCTATCCCAACCTCCAGTGGGCCCAGGTCGGCGGCAAACGCGTCAAAATCTGCACCGACTGCATCAAGACCATTTCCAAACGAGCCATCGCTCATGCCTAAGTCTTTTGAGACGCCAGTAGAACAAACTCACCAAGAACATCTCATGCCCGCCGAGGCTAAGATTTTTGATTTATTAGTCGCCAAGCACAAAAAAGATGCAATCAATATGGGTGATTTCCTAGATTTATATG
The DNA here is from genome assembly GCA_903830625.1 of Candidatus Yanofskyibacteriota bacterium. Classification (GTDB taxonomy): domain Bacteria; phylum Patescibacteriota; class Minisyncoccia; order 2-02-FULL-40-12; family GWA2-44-9; genus 2-01-FULL-41-21. The sequence goes on along the minus strand of CAIKUK010000008.1, from coordinate 38,529 downwards.
GCGAGACCAATATAAAAGAAGACGGAGATTATGTAGCGAGAAAAAGAAAAAGAATAGAAGAGGCCGGAACGGGACCGTCTAAACGCGCTGAGATTGTAGAAGCCTTAATCAGTGAGCAAATAGAACTCAGTGATTGGTTCGGACCAGAGGCTGCGACATTTGTTCCATCAGAATTTGATGATTTAAAAAATGGTATTGATATCGCTGTTGAGTTTGAAAGAGAAGAGGGGTTTAAACACCTTGCTCTCGGGGTAGATATAACATCTAGCATAGAAGGCCTCACAAAAAAGATTCTCATTGCCAAAGAACGTATTAGAGAGGGCCAGCTGACTCGAATTAAATACTTCGTGTCTGACCGAAGCCATATTCGAGGAGAGCTTGGTAAGATTCCCCTTTTTATTATTGGACTTTCTCCAAAAGTTATAAACGAATTGAGCGAGCTTTGGCTTACCGCTCATGCTCCACGACTTCAAAAAGATACGACCGGCCTTTCAGAGGAAACCATTGCTCACCAACGCGAGATGGCCCGTATCGCCCAGCAAAAACTCGCCCGACATAGAGTACGGGAACTTGTTTTGGATGAAATCTCAAACCAAGCACAAATATTTAGAGATTATGCACTTCAGAATAATCAAAATGTGGCGGCAGAGAAATTCCAAGGTGTCCTAAATATAATTGCAACATTAAATCATGTAGAACTTTCACCAGAAGAATCCCTAGAAAATATGGGAGATTCAGTTAATCAGGGCCTTCAGTATCTCCTCAAAAATTTTGGGGAGCTCAAATAATAAATTCGGGCCGGAGTATGCCGGTAGTACGCGTCCATGGGGGTTGAAGTGCTTGTAGCACTTCAACGGGAATTTTAGAAAATTTACAATTTTCGTCATTATCGCCAAAGTCGGGCTGTAGTGTAACGGTAGCACGAGTCCATGGGGTGGATTTAGTCCGAGTTCAAATCTCGGCAGCCCGACTTTGGCGATAATCAAAATTCACAGGAGGATGTAGACCGGGTTCTACGAATTTTTACGCTTCACTATGCGGGCTATCTGCCCGCAATAGACGCTTGCTAAAATTCGTTTTCAGAATGAAGCAGTTCATTCTGAAAGGCGGCGGCCCGACACTTCGACAGGCTCAGTGTAAACAAACACTAAAAACTCGACACAATGCGTCGAGTTTTTAGTGGACCCCTATCTGCAAAAGTCTTAATCCCTCAGCGTCATTTTTGTATAGTTTGGGCGATGTTTAACCAATTCTTCTGGCTTGAACCAAACAGCTATTTCCATTTTTGCTTCTTCGGGCGTAGCCGAGGCGTGAATGAGATTAAAAATACCGATTCCTTTTTCATCGGCGTAACGATACGAAATGTGAGCATAGTCTCCACGGATTGTACCAGGCAAGGCCGCTTTCGGTTCAGTCGCGCCAACCATCTTGCGAACCACTTCCACAATATCAATGCCTTCCAGCGCCAGCGCTACAACCGGACCAGACGTCAGCATCTCAATCATCATCTCTCGCACTTTCTCTCCCCGTCGCTTGGCTAAATCTTCGGTGTAATGCAATTGGGCGGTATCTTTAGAAGAAACCAGCATTTTCATCCCAACCATTCTCGCCCCCACTTTTTCGAATCTTGATAAAATTTCCCCGACAATTCCCCTGTCCAACGCGTCCGGCTTCAATAAAATAAGTGTTTGTTCCATAGGGTTATATTATACTAAAAAATCCAAAAAATAAAACGATTAAACTCGCATCTAATCCCCCGTCGTGGTCCAGCTTTTATACAACTGGCGCAAAGCGTTCAAGTCGGTCGGGCTGATGCTGTTGTAGACAGCAATCCAGTTGGTGGCGATGGCATGCTGGGCAGCGGAGAGACTAATATCGCCGGAACAAACTTTTTCGTGGAGATAATTTTCTACCAAATCTTTTTCTTTAAAACCGGGCTTGGGTTCGGCCGCTTCGGGAAACAAATTAGCAATGTCATTACTCCCGCCAAGCGTGAGCGGAATAAAATGGTCGGCTTCATAAGTGCCGGTTGGCGGCGGATAAGCAATGCCATATTCCTGGTAAACTTTTTTCTTCAGCGAGGTGGAAACATTGCGCACGGTTTTGGTATATCCAGCCACGCAAGTTTTTTCAGCTGTCACATCTGCGAATATCGCGCCTGGTGTGCAAGCCGGATCAGGCAAGCCGTTCATCGCCACGCATTGCTGGTTTTTAGTTTGCACTTGAGCCACGAACGGTTCGGTGGAACTGAACAAGGCTCGCTGGGTCACGACAGCTACCGAATCTTGACCAGCATAATATCCAGCCAAGCCGGCGATTAGAAAAGCAATCCCAAGCCAGATTGATTTAAGATGTTTTGGGTTCATATATTTTTTTAATACTCCAGATACCAAAAACAATTAAAACATAAAGTAAGAAAAGCAAGAACGAAGACATCGCGACCGTAATGGCTGAAAAAGGCAACGCCCCGAGCCAACTTATGACATGTAACTGAAATGACGACAGCACCAATGCAATCAGGCCTACCGCCTGACCCAATGGTCCGGCAATAAGCCCGGCTACACCCGTCAAAAAACCAAACAGCATCGTATAAGGCATCAGTGGAAGCACCAGAAGATTCGCCGGAATTGAAACAAGCGAGAAAGTGTTAAAAGTATAGGCCAAAAGCGGAGCGACCATGATTTGAGCCGAGACAGACATCAGCACTGTTTCTTTCAAACCAAATCCTTCGGGAATTTTTTTAAACTTTTCCTGGAGAAGCGGAGCAATATACATCAAACCCAGCACGGCCAAAAACGATAATTGGAAACCAACATCAAACCTTAAAGCAAGCGGGTCAAGGAAAATCATCGCCCCAGCTGCCAACAAAATTGAATTTTTGGGGTCGTATAGCCGGCCATAACCGTTCGCAAACAATAACAAGACTCCCATGATGGCCGCCCGGACCACGGAAGCGCCGGCGCCGGTCATAATGGTAAAAATAATAATTATCGCTACCGATACCCAAAAAGCATGGCGACGGCGCATGAAAAATACCAGTACCGCCAGCAAAGCTTCGGCGATAATAGTAATGTTGTAACCGGAAATAGCTAAAATGTGGGTTGTACTGGTACGATTGAAAGCATTAGTAAGTTCAGCCGGAATATCTTGCCGCGTCCCCAACAGCACGCCATTGATATACGCCGAATCAGGCGCCGACAAAGAACGATTAATCGCTGACTGAAAATTATCTTTCACAGTAAAGATTCGGCGATAAACGGAAATTTTAAGTTGTTGCAATGGCGAAAGGCTAACTACTGGCGCCAGAGAAATCTTGGGATAAGGAATAGTGGTTCTAATCTCTTTGTTTTTCAAATACTGGATATAGTCAAAACCGGGCGTAAAATTATCGGGCAATTGAAGCGCACCCGTAACCGAAAGGGTGTCGCCAAATTTATAAACGGGATACGAGCTTAAAAAAATCAACGTCTTCTCATCAACGGCTATCGTTCGGCCCGGCACTTCCAATTCCGTAACATGAAAAATTAATTGGGCCTTGTCGCCATTCACTATCATCTCGCCGTCAACAAAGCCTCTCATTGTGACCGAAATCCCCTTGCCTTCGGCTTGATGGGTAGCGAACTCTGTCAGTACACTGTGATTTAAATTCACCTGGCCATAACGAAACACCCCTAAAGCCAGAACCAAAATACATCCGCCAATTAAAACACCTACTTGCCGATTCAGTTGAGCTTTCTTTGTTTTGGCGAATGTTTTTTCATAAGCCGAAGCCGCGACAATAATCGTCCCAATCAAAACAAAGACTAGCGTCGCCGTCGTCACATCCGTAAACCACGGTCCGACAAAAACACCGACTAGAAAAAATATCAAAAGGTACCCGAACACTTGAGACTTATGCATGAATAAATCCTAACAAGAAAAAGAGATTAACTGCAAACGCCGGTAGTGGCGAAACAATTGGGGCACGAATAGCAGGCGCCGGCTTTGACCATCAGCGTCCCGCAGGTGCAGATAGGCGCATCAGCCAAAGGAGCACTGACCATGCCCGGTTGGTGGCGTTCTGAAGCTTCTGTTGTTTCCGATAAAGGAGTGGGTGAATCAGTTACGAGGCCGGCCAGTAATGAATCGGTTTGATTTTTTACTTCCAGAACACGTTCAGCGAACTCGGGCATGGCCGCAAATTCTTGGCCGAATATTTCTTCGCGGTCTTCTTTGGACAAATATTTCATGCCCAAATAACGAAACACGTAATCAACGACGGATTTGGCGGTCGGGATATTTTCATTGCCCGTAAATCCGGACGGATCAAAGCGCATATCTTTGAATTTCCTGACCAGAACTTTTAACGGGACGCCCGACTGGAGACAGACGGAGATAAGCGTGGCGATAGTATCAAGTAAACCGGAAAAAGTGCTCCCCTCTTTAGCTACCGTAATAAACGTTTCTCCTGGCCGCATGGTATCGGGATAAAAACCGACATTAAGGTAACCCTCGTGCCCGCCAACATTGAATTTGTGGGTAAACGACGGCCGTTCATCCGGCAGCCGGCGGCGAGTGTAGCCGTTTGATTTTTCAATCAGCGGATCCACGACAATCTTGGCTTCTTCGGTCGTATCGCCATCTTTTGTGGTATTTAACGGCTGGATAGTTTTACAACCGTCGCGGTACAGAGCGATGGCTTTCAAACCAAGTTTCCAGCCTTGCATGTACACTTCTTTAACATCATCTATTGTAGCAGTAGATGGAAGATTTATCGTTTTGGAAATAGCGCCGGAAATAAACGGCTGAACGGCGGCCATCATCAAGAGATGGCCCATATAACCGATACTGCGTTCGCCATTAGCCGCTTTGAAAGCGCAATCAAAGACTGGTAAATCCTTATCTTTCAAATGCGGAGCGCCCTCAATGGTATCGTGTTCGGTAATGTGAGCGATGATGGCTTCCACTTCCTGATTGGTATAACCGAGGCGGCGCAAAGCCAACGGCACTTGGTTGTTTACTAATTTAAGCACGCCGCCGCCGACCAGTTTCTTGTATTTCACCAAAGCAATATCGGGCTCCACGCCGGTTGTCTGGCAATCCATCAGGAACGCAATCGTGCCGGTCGGAGCGAGAACGCTAATCTGAGAATTGCGAACGCCGTATTTTTCGGCCAGTTCCAAAGTCTCGTGCCAAACCTGACGAGAAGCATTCTGAAGCGGTTCATCGTTCATACCGCCCAGAATCGATTCATTATAAGCATGTTCGGCGGCGTGAAGATGTTTCCGAATGACATTAATCATCGGTTCGCGATTCTTGATATAACCCGAGAATGGCCCTTTTGAATCCGCAATCAAAGCCGACATCCGATAAGCTTCGCCGGACATGAGAGAAGTAATGTTGGCGGCAAAATACCGGCCCATATCCGAATCGTAAGGCAAGCCGAGCACCATAAGCAGAGCGCCAAGGTTGGCATAACCCAGACCAAGTTCGCGGTAAGCATTGGCATTGGCCGTAATTTCCGGCGTTGGATAAGAAGAAGGAGTAATAAGGATTTCTTGAGCTAGAATGATAACGTCAACGGCTTTCTTGAACAGGTCCACATCAAACTTGGCGCCTTCTTTCAGAAACTTCATCAAATTCAACGAAGCCAAATTGCAGGCGCTGTTGTCGAGATGCATATATTCGGAACACGGATTAGAGGCATTGATCCGGCCAGTATTAGCCACGGTGTTCCAGTTGTTAATGGTTGTATCATACTGCATTCCCGGATCGGCCGAAGCCCAGGCGGCGTCGGCAATCCAATCCATAATCTCGCGAGCCTTGAGTGTTTCTACAACTTTGCCCGTAACTCGGGCGGTCAGATCCCAATCAGCATCGGCTTCAACCGCTTGCATGAACTCGTCGGTTACTCGAACGGAATTATTTGCATTCTGAAATGGTAAAAGTGTGTAGGTATCAAACACTTCCCCGGCAATAGAATTTTTGACTCCGGCTTGAGCCAAAACGTGGGTCATATCCTCGATAACTTTTTTGCAATAAATAAAATCCTTCAAATCCGGATGATCAGCATCAAGAATAACCATCTTGGCCGCCCGCCGAGTCGTCCCGCCTGATTTGATGGAGTTCGCCACACCATCAGCGCCTTTCATGAATGAAACCGGACCCGATGAAGTGCCCCCTTTTGAAAGAGGTTCTTTGGATGAACGAAGTTTGGAAATGTTAGCACCTGATCCTGAACCGCCCCGAAAAATATTGCCTTCATCAATGTACCATTTGAAGATTGACTCCATCGTGTCTTCAACGGAAAGAATAAAACAGGCCGAGCACTGAGGATGTTCTTTAACGCCGACATTAAACCAGACTGGGCTATTGAACGCGACGTATTGGTTAATCAGCATCCAGGTCAAATCTTGGGCAAAATTGTCAGCATCAGTCGATGAAGCAAAGTAATCCCCTTCCAATCCCCAGCGACGGATTTCGTTTACTACCCGATCCACCATCTGCCGAGCGCTCGTTTCCCGTTCCGGCGTACCCAATCGGCCTCTAAAATACTTGGAAGCCACGATATCGGTCGCGGTTTGAGTCCAAAAACTAGGCACTTCGACATCTTTCTGCTCAAAAACAATTTCCCCGTTGCCGCGCTCAATTCTGGCGGTTCTTTTTTCCCAGACGATGCTGTCATAAGGATGCATCTCGCCAAAAAGACGCTTCCAGTGAAAAGCGCCTTTTCGAGAATTATTTAGCAGTTCAGGCTGAGCTTGCGACTGAGTTTGCGGAGAGTTCATATGGGCCATTGTACGACACTGGCACAAACTGCCAACTGTTGATAACTATATAAAATATAGGGTTATTTACGTCAAGAAAAGATTCCTGCCATGCAGAAATTTTTATTGAAAACTTTTTTACTTGTTCATCTTTCTCCTAATAAATGCGGGGATGGTGTCAAACTCGGAATCACTGAGCGAGTCGTCAACAAATTCTTTGATCGGCGGCGTTGAACCCGATGAAGCATACGGTTGATTAACTGTCGGCGGAGTGTTCTTTTTGATTGAGTCAAATAAATTTTGGCCCATATCAGCCGGCGAGCCGAATCCGGAAACTGAAGGCCGAATTGGCGACGAATTGTCACTATTGAACCCGGTAGCAATGACTGTAATTTTAATATCGCCTTTTTTAATTTTGTCATCAATCACGGCTCCAAAAATCACTCGAGCTTCCGGATCGACATGTTCAGTAATAATCCGAGCCGCTTCGTTAATTTCCGCCATGGCCATATCCACGCCACCGGAGACATTAAAGAGCACGCCCTTGGCGCCATCGATAGAAACTTCGAGCAATGGAGAATTGATGGCCATCTTAGCCGCTTCCACCGCCCGGTCATCGCCGCTGGCCTGACCGATGCCCATGAGCGCTGAACCGGAATTGGACATAACCGCTTTGACATCCGCAAAATCAAGATTAACGATACCGGGAATAGTAATCAAATCGGAGATGCCTTGGACACCTTGGCGCAAAACATCGTCTACAATGCCAAATGATTCAAGCAATGGGGTTTTGCGATCGATAATAGAAAGAATGCGGTCATTGGGAATTGTAATAAGCGAATCAACGCGTTCACGAAGATTGTTCCAGCCAGCATCGGCAATCTTCATGCGGGCCAAACCTTCAAATGTAAATGGTTTAGTTACAACGCCAACCGCCAACGCGCCAGCTTCGCGAGCCAATTCGGCAATAACTGGCGCCGCGCCTGTGCCTGTGCCGCCGCCAAGACCAGTGGTAATGAATACCATGTCCGCACCCTTCAAAGCAGCGCTAATTTCTTCTTTCGTGTCATGAGCTGCTTGTCGGCCAATTTCCGGATTCATGCCGGCACCAAGACCACGAGTGAGACTTTTGCCGATATGGATTTTAACCGAAGCCGGCGAGGCGTGGAGAGCTTGAGCATCGGTATTAATAGCAATGAACTCAACGCCATGAATACGGGCCTCAATCATCCGAGTGAGAGCGTTCGTACCACCGCCGCCAACACCAACAACTTTGATGCGAGCAAACGTTTCAAATGCGGGTTTAACTTGAACCATGTTTGTCTATATTTACTTAAGGATACCCCGTACTATCATAAAAAAAAATGCCATGCAAGCAATCGTTCTCTCCCTGTGGGTAAGATTGTGGATAACTGTCAAAACCAGTTTAGGGCAGGAAATTCTTGAACCAACCAACTACCTTCCCCAGGAACCCATCTCCTAAGCCGGATAAGCCACCAGTTCGTGATTTTGTGTTCCCGATCTCGTTTTCAAAACCCCATAAAACAAGGCCGTTGGCGACGGCGAAAGACGGATCAGCAGCGCCATCAATGACGCCATCAAGGTGTAACGGTCGAGCCAGTCTGACGGGTGCCCGAAGCGTATCCTTAATGACCGCCAGCAACCCTGGAAGATGGGCGCCGCCTCCGGAAACAACAATGCCTGCCGGCAACATGCCGATTCGAGAGGCTTTCTTTAATTCAGCCGTGACCAAATCTAAAAATTCACCGATTCGGGCGTCAACCACGCGAACCAATTGCTTCTTGGGTAAAATAAAATTCTCTTCGCCCATCAAAACAGAAAGGTCAAGATTTTCCTTCTTGCGAAGATCCTCAACCATGCCTGTCGTGGCATGTTCAATCTTAATATGCTCAGCGATATCCATCGAGGTCCGAAGGGCCATCGCCAGATCATTGGTAATATGCCGCGAGCCAATCGGCAAAACGGCGCTGTGAATCAAATCAGCTTCTTCAAAAACGGTCAGGGTTGATGTGCCGCCGCCAAAATCAAGATGAGCCACTCCGTACTCGCGCTGATTCTTATCCAGGACCGAGAGTGAAGCGGCCAGCGGCGCAAAGACCAGACCGGATACTTCGACACCGTTCTCATTCACGCATTTCACCAGATTCCGCAGATAAGGCGATAAGCCGTCGATAATCAAAACTTCCGCTTCGAGTCGAACACCCTTCATTCCCAGTGGGTTTTTTACATTTTCAGTGCCATCAATAATGAAATTTCGCGGTACGACATGAACAATTTCCCGATTGGCCGGAAGACTGACCACTGACGCGGCTTGAATAACCCGGTCAATATCATTCTGCGAAATTTCATTATCGGCTCGGGAAACGGCAATCACGCCCCGCGAGACTTGGCTCTTGATATGCAGGCCGTTCACAGCCACATAAGCCCGTTTAAGTTTGACTCCGGCCGTCGCTTCAGCCCGCTGAATAGCGATAGCGACATCATTAATTGTTTCTTCCATATCCACGACCATCCCCTTGCGTAAACCATGCGATGGCGCCGAACCGATACCTAATATTTCAGGACGAACACCGTCCTGTTCAATTTTGGCAATAGAGACTTTAACCTCGGAGTTCCCGATATCGATGCCGGATAATAAATGGGGTTTCATAATGAAAGTGAATTGATGATTTCTTCCTGAAGATCGGTCATTTTTTTCTCGTCCTCAGGCGAGATTTCGTGGTCATAGCCAAAAAGATGAAGCAATCCATGAACAGCCAACCGAGCCATTTCTTGGTTTAAAGGAATTTTCATTTCTTCTGCTTGCCGCTGGGCCACTTCAAGACAAATGAAAATATCTCCTAACGGCAGTATACCATATTCTTTAAGCCCTCGCTCATCCAGCGGGAATGAAAGGACGTCGGTCGGCTCGTCTTTGTGCCGGTATTGTTTGTTCAGTTCCCGGCTTCGTTCAGGAGCAACTAAATGGAGGCCCAATTCTATTTTTTTTTCAGGCAAATTAAGACGATAAATGGCTTTGTTTATAATTGGCCGGAAAAACTCTTCCGGCCACTTAGAATCGCCTGTTTGATTTTCATAGACTAAATCGAGCATACCAGGTAGTAGAAACCCGACTTACGCCTTAGGTTTTACAAAAGACGTAAGCAAATAGAAATTCTACGAAACACTAACTAATAAAATCTATACGATTATTTGGCGCCAGTAAAACCCTGTCGGATTTTCACTACCTGGCATATTAAAATACTAAGCTAAAACCTTAAAAAAAGAAATGGCCATCGGCGCACGCACGCGCCGATGGCCTCGCCGAGGTCTCACAACGAGAACCTCTGCTTAAAGAGAACCCGGATCGGACCAGGAAACCGATCCGACGGCAGACGTTCTTCGGTGCCAACCACGTCCACCAGATGACGACCAGCAGCGCCAGGACAAATGATGAATAGACCTCGGGGATGGCCATTGACCTTGATGAACATCATGTTGATGAGCAAGAGCATAGACCAAGGAAACAAGTTCCTGCTATCGAAACAGATTTCCAATCCGCGTGCCGCCGCCAGAATGTTCAGGTGGAACACTCTCCCGCCTTGATGGCAGATCTCTTGGGCTGAAGTCATTTCAGTCAGACCCAGATCGCTGGTGGTCGGCGCCGTGAGATTAAGTGTCTCTTGTTCCCTTGGAAGCCAGAAATCCTGACCACCAAAGCCGAGAAGGTCCTTCGCCCACTTCGTGAAGTCGCACTTTCCCTCGGATTCGAGAGCCAGACGAAGTTCCTCGTGAGATGTCCATCTACGGCCTCCCACTCCATACAAAGTGGGAAAGTTGATGGTCTCCGTCGAAATAAGCGGTTGTCCCATGCGTCACTCCTGAAAAGGAAGTTAAAGTGCTGAATGGAAAACTGCCGATACTATACCATAAAAAAATTTATGCGCAACAAAATCAAAGCCGGCCTTCGAAGGCCGGCTTTGATTTGAAAAATTTATTTAGACAGCTCTTCTTTAACCATCGCACTGACTCGCTGACCGTCGGCAGTACTTTTAACTTCGGCCATGACCGCACCGATGACTTTACCCATATCTTTGAGACTAGCTGCGCCCGTAGCGGAAATAGTTTTTTGAATTATGGCTCGCAAAGCATCGTCAGATATTTGCTTGGGCAAATAGGTCATAAGAACATCGGCTTCGGCTTGTTCGGAAGCCGCCAACTCCGGCCGGCCGCCTTTGGTGAATTCGGCCACCGAATCTCGGCGGCGCTTCACTTCCGAAGCCAAAACATCCAGAGTTTCTTGTTCGTTGAGCTGGCTTTCGGTATCGAGTTGAATCGGGTCGGTAATCGTTTTGGATAGTTTGCCTCGTTTTTCCAGTTCTTTGTTTTTAATCGAAGCCATAACCATGCCAATCAAAACCCGCCGAGAGCTGTCCCCTGACTTTAAAGCATTCTTCATGTCTTCCTTCAGTTTTTCTTTTAACATGCGACAATTGCCTGCGAACACAGTGAGTGGTTACAATTTCGCACCCGCCTAAGTTTTCCTTCGGAAAATTTTGGCGGGTAACTTTTTGTTACCAATCGCTTCACTCTTGGACAAATACTTACAAATCGATTTCCTGTTTTAATTTGCGCTTAGCTTCATCAAAGACATCTTTGTCATAAGTGCCAAGTTTCTCCAGTTTGCGTCGCAGGCCGGCCAAATGGACGCCCATGATGGCGGCGTTCTTTTCCCGGCGTTCGGTTTGTTTCTTGATTCTGAATTTCGATTTTTTTGCTTTCAATAAAACACCGCTCTGTTGGACAAAGCGATTAAATCGGCGCATCAGACTGCCGACAGATTCATTGGGTTTTCGTTTTACTTCTACCATAAATATACCTCCTTCTGCTTATAGGATACCACTGAATACGGACACTTTCAAGTTTTATTACTGCACGATTTTCGCGCCGAGAGGCTTGCCGCCCAGGAGGTGGATATGGAGATGCGGAACAAGTTTCCCGCCATGTTCACCTTCATTAAGAATGAGCCGATAACCTTTATCGTGCACGCCGACTTGCTTGGCTACTTTATCAGCGACAAGCAAAGCTTTCCCCAATAATGAAGCATCGCTCTCTATAAAATCATGAAGGGCTTCAAAATGTTTTTTGGGGATAATTAAAAGATGAACCGGCGCCTGCGGGTTGATATCATTGATGACCAAAAAATCGTCATCCTGCCAAACGATATCGGCTTTCAGTTCTCCATTGATAATTTTGCAGAAAATATCGGAGATCATGCTGGAGAGTCCCTATTCTTGTTTTTCTTTCAAACGTTTTTTGACTTCATCTACTATTTTTTCAAGAAGAATGGTTTCCTGAACACCGGTATCCATTTCGCGGAGAATAATCGTGCCTTCTAGTGCTTCCTTCTGGCCGAAGATTAAAGCAAAGCGGACACCAAGACGATGAGCAATGCGAAGTTGGGATTTGATACTATCCCGGCCGAGCGAAGATTTAGCCTCTATCCCCGCTTTACGGAAACTTTCAAACAAAGGCAGAGCTTTGCGCTTGGGTGCTTCACCAAGCTGGACCAGAAAAACTTTCGGCTTCGGACCGATTTCGGGCACATGAACATTTTTTTCTTTCATCGCCAAGATAATGCGTTCAATGCCCATGGCCCAGCCGGCGGCTGGCGTTTTAACACCACCGAGCTGTTCAATTAGCCGATCATAGCGCCCGCCGGCAATCAAGGTTGATTGCGCGCCGGCATTTTCGTTCGGCATCAATTCAAAGACGGTCCGGGTATAATAATCCAGCCCGCGGACTAAATATGGGTCAAGAATATAAGGCACTTTCGCTTCATCCAGGAATTCTAAAACATGTTTGAAGTGCAACCGACAAGCATCATCTAAGAAATCCATCATCTGGGGCGCTTCTTTGATGGCTTCCTTACAGCCTTCTTCTTTACAATCAAGAACGCGCAACACATTATCTTTCAAACGATTCCGGCAATTGACGCATAGTTTTTTACCTCGGGTGCGGAAATAATCTTTAAGGGCTTTGATGTACGCCGGCCGGCAGTTCTGGTCGCCGATACTGTTGATGTGGACATCATAACCATCAAGGCCTAACGAATCCAAAAGTTTGTAGGCAATAAAAATCATTTCGGCGTCGACGGCTTCAGAACCGTCGCCGATTGTTTCCAGACCCAGTTGATAGAATTGCCGATACCGGCCGGCTTGCGGTTCATTGTGGCGGAACATGGGGTCAATGTAGTAGAGCTTCACGGGATGCGGACGGACATTCATGCCATTTTCCAGATAAGCCCGCACCGCCGGCGCTGTGCCTTCGGGACGCAAAGCCAGCATGTCCCCGCCCTTGGTCTTAAGAGTGTAGATTTCTTTAGAAATAATATCGGATGTCTCGCCGGCGGAACGATTGAACAGCTCCACTGATTCCAAGACCGGCGTACTGATACGTTCAAAACCATAATATTCCAAAAGACTTTCGATTTTCTTTTGGATATAGTGCCAATATTTCTGTTCTTCGGGCAAAATATCGTGCATGCCCCGGACCGACTGAATTTGCTTGGCTTTGAGTTTTGACATGTTTAATAATTAAATACCACTATAACTTGCCTGAACGCAAGTCCCTCTATATCGGATACGAGAAATGAGGGACCGTTCCTAATTTTGAAAATGGCCAGAGCCGGATGAAAGCTTTGCCAGTAATAAACGACCGGTTGAGGACACCCCAGGTTCGAGAATCGGAACTGCGAAGGCGATTGTCGCCTAAGACAAAATAGTCATTACTGTCGAGTTTAATACGCGAAGTACCAAGAGTTTGCTGGCCTGGGTCAAGGTAAGTTTCATTAAGCACCACGCCTTCGGGATGCTGGGCATTATAAATCGTCACTTTATTATTTTTAATATCAATGGTCTCGTTGGGCAAACCGATGACACGCTTGATAAAAAATTGAGATTGGTCGAGCGGGTACCGGAAGATAACCACATCGCCCCGGCTCGGATTCCCTAAGCCATACGACAGTTCATCAACAAAAATATAATCTCCGTCTTCAAAATTTGATTCCATTGAGGCGCCTTTCACGAAAAACGGCTGAACAATATAATAGCGAATCGGCAGGATGATAATCAGTGAAACAACAACGATCTTAATTGTTTCCCATAAAAAAGCGAAAACTTCGCTCTTCATTGTCGGCTCGCCGGATGGATTTTCAGACATCACATATTTGAATTCTTCTTCAGACATTTAGTTATTTTACTCTATTTTTTCGGGCAATTCAATATGACGTTCCGCCTTAGCGATTTTTCTCGCACGTCCTCAACTTCAGCCTGTCCCTTGAAGACAGCTCTGATGGATTAAGCTGATAATCACAAGTAACCCTCACCTCATATTTAGGCCAAGCTAAAGCTTGGCGGCTCGACCTATGATTATCAGAATCCATCGAACCGCTTCTGCGGGCCAGTCTTTGTCTGCGGAGCGAAAAAAATCGCTAAGACTTCACTTGTTTTTATTTAAATTATTAATATTTTTTGTTTAATATCGTGACCCGCACAATGGGAAAGAATGCCAAAATAAGACTGTAGACTATACTCATTGACGCCCTCATTAACTTTCTTGAGTATCCTTAATTTTGTCTTGGTTCGAAGGACTCTATGGTGTGGCAATATGACATACCCTAAAAAATCAATCCCTTGTCGGTATTTGCGGATAATGATTTTGTTGGGATGAAGATAAAGTTTTAGCCGTTCTTGTAAAAAATTATCAATCTGCTTAGCCTTCTCTTCCAAAGCATATGGATTATGCCCCAGAATAATAAAATCGTCGCAATAACGAAGATAATGTTTTATTTTAAGCTGATGTTTTACAAATTGGTCTAATTCATTAAGATAAATGTTGGCGAATAACTGGCTGGTGACGTTGCCTAGGGGCAACCCAACGCCTGGAGTTTTTTCGAAACTGCCTATAATTTGCTGAATGAGTTGGAATGTACGTTCATCATGGATGTACCGACAGATAGGTTCTAACAAAATATTCTGGTCGATTGAGTCAAAGAATTTTTTCACATCGCATTTAAGTGCATAAACTAAGCGTTTATCATTCTGGCTGGCTTGAGCCAAGAATTTTTTAAGCCGATTAACTGCCCGATGCGTACCTTTGCCCGTTCGGCACGAGTAAGAATCATGTATAAAATGCGAGTCAAAAATCGGATTCAACACTCTAAATACTGCATGATGTAGAACGCGGTCCCGCACGGATGCTTTGTGGATGTGCCGTAGTTTTGGGTCATTGACATAAAACGCTGTATAGTCAGAATGAATGTAGATTTTATTTTTTAGTTCACTATGAAGCTGAAAGAGATTATCTTCAAGATTCAACTCGAATTCCTGAATTTCAAATTTATTAGTCTTGCCACGCTTAAATTCCCGCCACGCAAAAAATAAATTTTCAAGACTGATTATCTCTTCAAAAATATCATGACCATTAAGCCCCCCCCCCAACGACGTTAATATTTCTTTGGTTCATTACGTTTGTAAGTTTTACAAGAAAGTTTACCTACTTAAATCTAAGATATCAAAAAGAGACCAATTCGGTATCTACCTCAAGATAGAAAATATTTGTTTAGAACTGATGGCTCAAGTTACTCAAGCCACATTTGAAATAAGGCCGAACAAGCTACTGATTCTTAACAAAGCCCGAATTAATATTGAGCTTTTAAAACAACTCTTCAGAATATCTAACGACCTAAATATTATACCAGCCCATCGATACATTGAATTTGAATCTGACCTTCAAGAAATATCTCGTATGACTAATGGTTGGATTAAATACCTTACCGCTCCGCATTAAGCGGAGCGGTTTTGGCGAGACTTCTGACGGGAGCGGAGATTGTCGTTCCGATTGTCAGCGTTGTTCCAGTTCAGCTGGAACTTGTCGTCGTTCCAGTTGGACTTCGGCACGTTGCCATCCGAGTTCCGCGAACCCGTTTTATTGTTCAAATCCATCTGTATCACCGCAGACCTTTTGCAAAGTCTTCTGTGTTGTCCAGTTCTAACTGGATTTTTTCAAGAGGGAGCTCCTCACCAGAATTGAACAAGCAGTTTCGTTATCTTGGGCAAACCGCTACCCCGCCATGGCGGAGCCAGTTTATTAGCCAAGATTAATTATATATTTTTGAAATAGAAAAGTCCCGTTTGCTCCTCCAAGCAAACGGGACAGAAAAGGGTACAAGCCAAAAGGCAGAAGGATTACGAAACTGCCTGACGGGAGCGGAGATTGTCGTCCCGATAGCCAGCGAGGAGCCAGTACAGCAGGAACACGTCGTCGTACCAGCGGGACCTCGGCACGAAGCCATCCGAGCTCCGCGAACCCGAACAGAGAGTCACGTTTTGGATATCGCGATGACCGCCAGTCTTCTTGTAAAAGCCGACTTCATCGACGATGGTTTCCAGAGCCGTGATACCCTTGTGGTTGCGGGCCTTCAGGTCGTTGGCCGAGAGGTTTTTGAATTCCTCGTCAGCTTCGGGTCTGTCGCGGAAAGCCACGGCGTAGGCCTTGTCGGTTTTCCGATCGTTGGTCGGAATCGCCTTGTCCAGATCCCCGTCAATCCAGTTCTTGCAGGGGAACAGAGACTCGGCAATCTCCCAGGCCTTCTGAATGGTCAGTCCTTGCGGAATGACCCCCAGACGGACAGGACCGAAACCTGCCGGCACGGTTGGAAGCGTGATTGAGGTTGGATCGACCGTGAAGCCGAATTCCGCCCACAACGCCGTCCACCAGCCGAGCTGTTCCTTGAGGTCGCTGGTCACGTCCATCGCCGCGACGAACAGTGCGACGATTTTCGTGGCCATCCCGGATTTCGGGTTGGCCACTTGGTCGGCCATCTTCGGCGAGAAGCCGAATTTCCCAAGCGTCACGAGCATCTCGTGGCTTTGCCCCTCAGAAAAATCCGCAGGGCTGAATTTTGGGCTCACAATGTTTGTCATTGCACACCCGTCCTTTCTTTTTCAAAGAGCGTAATTGCTCTTCAGAAGCCCCTATTTCAGAGCTTCAACTATACTTTAATTATACTCCTATTTTATTAAAAAGTCAATAGTGTCAAATTTGCCTAATTTTGGTATAATTTTGACATGAAACTAATTATTGGCATCGGCAATCCTGATCCGGAATATAAGGAGACGCGGCATAATGTCGGATTTTTGTTCTTGGATTATCTGGCCAAGAAGATAGACGCTAACGATTTTGCGGAAGATAAAAAATTAAACGCTCTGATATCCAAATCTAAAATAGAGAAAACCCCGGTGGTATTGTTGAAACCGCTTGGCTATGTGAATAAAAGCGGCGAAGTGGTTGCTAAAGCATCCAAGTTTTATAAAGTTAAACCCAAAGATGTCATCGTCATTCAGGATGATTTAGACATAGAATTCGGCGCCTTCAAAAATTCATTCGAGAAAAATTCGGGCGGGCACAAGGGCATCGAATCAATTATTAAATCTTTAAAAACCAATAAGTTCCACCGGCTTCGTATTGGCACTGCCGTCAGGGCACTTCAAAAAGCCCGTGAACAATCCGATTCCAAGAGAGACGAATTTGTCATGGAATTCGTCCTCGCCAAATTCTCGTCTAAAGACCGGGAAGTCATTAAAAAAATGTTCCCCGAAATATACAATCGATTGCTCCAGGTCCTCAAACAGAATTAAGAAATCAAAAACCGGTCTCAAGACCGATTTTTGATTTAAGATTATTGATTAGTCGTTAATCCTCTTCTTAAGATGACCGACCATCTCTTCGGCGTGACGGGCGCCGCCAAGACCAAAGGATAAACCTAAGGCCAGCGCAGTCGCGGCAATCAAACCAGTGATGACAATCTTGATAATATCATCAGCCACTTTCAATTGGCTTAAAGCGATGAGCAAACTGAAGACTAAAATCGCCCATCTGGTTAAAGTCCCGAGGAAATTCGCCGAAGCGAGACCAGCCGCTTTTACCGAGCCCTGAACCATACCCTCCAAGAATTTTGCCACCAAAATACCGATGAGCAAAATTATGGCGGCGATAATGACATTCGGAATGTAATAGACCACGCTCTGGAGGAAATTCGTTACTTCGGTCAAACCCAAAATATTGGTGGCCGCCATCAAGAAAACGATGATAAAGAACCATTTTATGAGTTCATAAAATAGTTTCGGCGTATCCAAACGGAAGCCGCTGCGTTCCCAGGCTCGTCGGAACCCGACTTTCGTTAAGGCGCTATCAATGTGCAAAATGCGGACAATGTGATAGACAAGCTTGCCGAGCAATACGGCCACGAGCCAGCCAATCAAAAACACGACTAAGGCCGCTATGAGACGCGGGACGAAACCAGCGACTCCGGACCAAAGCGTGAGTAAAGAACCCTGCACTATATCAGACGCTTGTAATACTTCTAACATACAACACCTCCAATCATATCAAATATTTCTAACCCGCCCGAACGACTGAAATCATTCAGTCGGGCAGGAACTTTTTCCCAATAGGCCAATTATAACATCTTTAATCAAGCAAGATGTTGATTGTGTTGATAACCCCGCACATAAAAGGCATCAGTTTCTAACTATTGCGAACTCATAATTTTAGAAAGAAAAAATGACCGACATCGTCCACTCTTTTAAACACATCATCACACGAAACAAGAGCAATAAATGCCTCTTATGTGCGGGGATAACAATCGCTTAAGAAACAGGAGGCGTGTCGAGTTTTTGAACTTCTTCACCGGCGGAAGATTCGCCTATCTCAATGACGTTTTTTACGCGGTCAACCATAAGCGAGAGACGCTTTTCGGAATCATCATAGGCCGATTTAGTATTAATGATGTGTTTACCGAGACGCTGGAAATCTTCGGCTAGCTTACCGCCATCGGTGGAAATGCGCTCCAAACGCTTGATAATGTCCTTAGTCTGTTTGGAAAATTCCACATCTTTGAACCAGTGACGGATAGCGGAAACAGAGAGGGCAAAAGTATTAGGCGAAACGAGAAAAACTTTCTTCGTCCGGGCATAACTGGCAATATCGACATCTTTGAGGTTATTAATGACTTCGTAATAAACCGTCTCCGCCGGAATATACATAATCGCTAAATCGGTCGTCCCCTCTGACGGCAAGATGTACTTGGACGATATTTCTTCAATTTTCTTTTTAACATCCGAATAAAAAGATTTGCGATAAATGTCTTTTTGAATATCATTTTCGGCGTTAACCATCTTTTCAAAGTTTTCCCAATTGAATTTGGAATCAATCGGCAGGATTAAGCCGTTCGGCAGATTTAAAACCGCATCGACGGCTTCGCCGGATTTAAAGTAATGCTGGAGTCCGTACATGTCTTTGGAGAAATATTGATTGAGAGCCGCCTCCAGCGACGATTCGCCCCAGATACCGCGAAGCTTCGGCGATTTAAAAATATCCTGAAATGACGAAACCGTTTTCACGGATTCATGCATCTGTTTCATGTTCTCTTGGAGTTGGGTCATATTTTGAGTAAAACTCTGATTAAAACCCTGAACCTGCTGGTTAACGGTCAGCGTGGCCCGTTCGGAGGCCTGCCGGCTTCGTTCAAGCTGTTCATTGATAAGCTGAGAGACCGTGGCACTGGCCCGATCGGAGGCTTCTCGGTTTTGCGTAAGTTGAGTGCTCACAATTTGCGCCAAGGCATCAAAACGCTGATGAAGGACCAGATATTTTTCATCCGGTTCACCCGCTTTTTTTCGTCCCTGCGCCATCATATACAGATTAATGCCAAGCATGACCAGTGTGGCCAGGGAGACGATTACCGCCAAAACAACAAGAGAATTCATACTCTGATTTAATCACAAATAAGACTCCTGGACAATGTTTCTGATACCTAAAATATTTTCTATGTTGACCAATAGCCAGGTTTATAATATAACCAGCTCAGTACACTCGATTCAGGAAGGGAGACAACATGGAAGGTGCCTTGATTATCTTCGGGACAACTATGGCGATATGGTTCGTGTTCTGCGTGATACGACCCATAAGCTACGTGAAATGGGTGCTGTGGAAAAGAGCAGCCAGACTCGCCATCGCCAACCACCAGACTGCTCGCTGCTGGATGTGTCACGAGCACATTTTCCCGGGTCAACAGGTCGTCAACACTAAAGGCAAGAATACTCCTCCAGGAGAATTTCTCGTCCACATAGCGATACCCTCCACCATGTTCAGCCACGGCGGTCAATTTTCCCTAAAATCTCGTTATACCGAGTGTGCCCTGCTGATAGACGACCAGAAAAATCTTGGGACATGGGACGGATTCCAATTTGTTCCCGATTCCCGCAGTACACAAGTTCAGCCGACTTAGGAGGAGTCGGCTTTTCGTTTAGAATGGTGGACCGTAGCAGATTCGAACTGCTGACCTCCTCATTGCAAATGAGGCGCTCTACCAGCTGAGCTAACGGCCCGTTTTATTTCTTATATCTGTCTTTATCCCGCTTTTTTACCTTGGCCAAGCTTTTTTTGATGGCTCGGCCTAGGTCGAGTTTATTAGAGTTTGCGAAACAAATTAACGTGTAAAGAATGTCACCGATTTCATCTTCAAGATCCTGGTCTTCTTCATCTTTTCTTTTCTTTTTATCTCCATAAAGATGGTTTACCAATCTGGCGAATTCTCCGCACTCTTCAAAAAGGCGGGCTAAAATAGATAGCGGTGAAAAATATTCCCACTTATTCTTCTTAAACCAATCGTCTACTTCTTTCTGGTATTTTTTCATACCGGGTGCGCGTGCCAGGGATTGAACCTGGGACCCCGTCATTATCAGTGACGTGCTCTACCACTGAGCTACACGCGCATAATTACTATTTTAAAAAAGAATCTACAAAGGCTTTAATTGCGGCCGACAATTCTTGTTTCTTTTCGGAACTACTATAACGGACCGAACACGTACCATGTCGAAATGACTCTCTATATGTAAAGCTAGTTTTCTCTAAATCTTTTATTTGGTGCTTGTAAAATTGATTATTTTTTATATCTAGTATATCTCGCCAAAATTTAATTTCCTTATCTATGTCCATAGTTGAATACAGATGGAGCTCAAACTTAAGTTTATTTTTAGGAATATTAAGAAATTCTTTAACCCATACAATAAAGAATTTTATAGTATTAGGGTCTGTATTTGCTAGAGCAATAGTATATAAATCTGTCTTGCTTCCTTCCGCTAAATACAACATGAGTCCAGCCACGTATCGAGCTTGGCGAGAGATATTTGAAAATTGCTTCTGGTAATTTGCGTATTTTTCATCAAATTTTTTTTGACGCCTTGCGCGCATCGTACTTCGAAAAGCTTCAATTTTCGCATCATTATTTTTAAGGTTCTGCCGTCTTAGCTCTTTAATCCTGTCCTCGCTCAAAGGATAGTTTTTTAACCATGCACTAAGAGTGCTTTTTGAAACCGGAACCAATTTTGCAATCGAAGCATAGCCTAGATTTTGATCTAATCTTAATCTTATCACTTGCTCTCTAAGTTGAGCTTTCACTTGGTAATTGTAGCAAAATTCCCCTATCTAAGCAAATAAAAACTCCGAATCCGCCTGACCTTGTGCCGTCTTCGCTCCTTGCAAAATTATCCAGTCTATGTTAGGATAGGTAAATCCTTGGTGGATTGGTTAACACGCTTCTATGAAGACAACCGCCACTACAACACCGCAGGAATTAGACAGGGTCAACAAAGCCCTGAAGAAAAAATTCCTAAACAAAAAACTGATATTCGGGATTGGTTCCGTCCCCGCAAAAGTCGTCTTTGTCACTGAAATTCCAGGCCCGGACGAAATGCGTGAATCCCGCCCTCTTACCGGTCTTTCGGAGAAGATGTTTCATCAGGTTCTCAAATCAATTGGTATAGACAAAAATAAGATTTACATTACCAGTGTCGTTAAATATTCGGCCCCGCTGGGTAAGGTTCTTTCGCCTAAAGAGATCAAATCGCACATTCCTTTTCTTAAAGAAGAAATCAAAGCTCTTAACCCCCAAGTGGTCGTGACTCTCGGTATGGCTGCTCTAAACGGCATCGGTCTGCGCCAACCTCTGGATAATGTCCATGGCCGAACTTTCAATTTTGGTAGCTACGAGTTAATCCCGACCTTCCACCCCAGCGCGGCTAAAGACCCGCAAATAAGAACCCATATGATGAACGACTTGGCCAAACTGAAAGAAACGCTGAAAAAATCCCTGCTCTAAAAAAACTAAAAACAACCCTTCTCCAAGAAGGGTTGTTTTATTTCTTATTTTTTGCGGGCAATTACTTTTTTGACGGCCTCTTTAATATGAGCGATATCCAGGCCACAAGCTTCAATCAGTTCTTCGGCCGTACCGGATTCACCAAACCGATCTTGAAGGCCGATAAATTCTTGCGGGGTTGGCTGATTTTTAGCCAAGAGTTCGGCGATGGCCGAACCCAGCCCGCCATTAACCTGATGCTCTTCCACCGATACCACGGCGCCGGTTTTTTGAGCCGCTTCGATTATTGTTTTTTCATCCAGTGGTTTTATGGTGTGAGAATTGACAACCATGCATTCGATTCCCTCTTTTGAAAGCTCCTCGGCAGCCATCAAAGCATTGTATAGCAACATACCGCAGCCAATTATCGTTACATCAGCACCATCACGTAGTGTGATGGCTTTACCAATTTCAAATGGCGTGGCCGGAGTGGTAAAGACAGCGGATTTTTCCCGGCCCAAACGTAAATAGGTCGGCTTGTCATTCACAGCCGCAGCTAGGGTCGCCTTTTCGGCTTCCACCGCGTCGCATGGCACCACCACCACCATATTGGGCTGAACACGCATCAAAGCAATATCTTCCAGAGCTTGGTGGGTCGCGCCGTCAGGTCCAACCGAAATACCGGCATGAGCGCCGACAATTTTTACCGGCACATTATTGAGTGAAATATTAGTTCTTATTTGTTCATTGTTACGGCCGGGACTGAAGACAGCATAAGAAGCTGCAAAAGGAATTTTACCGTAGTTAGCCATGCCGGAAGCAACTAGGGCCAGATTTTGTTCAGCTACGCCCATTTCAATAAATCTTTCAGGAAATTTTTTCTTGAATTCTTCGCAACGCGTGGATTCAGTCAGGTCAGCGCATAATACGACCACCCGGTCATCTTTCTCTCCCGCTGTCATTAAACCCTTACCGTAACCATCACGGGTCGCCGCCATAGCCGGCTTGGATAAATCAGGAATAAGTTTTGTTTCTGGATTTAACATAATTAATTGTTTATCTTTCCGCCCCTTGAAAGAGGCGGATGACATAAAAAATCAATTACTGCATATGTGTATGTTCACTACCTTCGCCCATCATTTTTTCTCCCATCTTACCCCAACCGCAACAACCACAACTTCTCATGCTTAACGACATCAAGCTCAAAACGACAACTACCCAAGCATAATAAAGCGGTTCAAATCCCCAAACAGTCGTCGCCATTAAACTGGTCCAGAAAAATATGACTCCAGCCACCCAAATCAAAACCATCATTATCTTCGCCGCCCAGTGATGTGGACATTTACAATTTCCGTGCATACAAACACCTCCTTTTCTCTAATTTCATCATTTTATTGATGTTCAGATTTAATTTTACCGCCTAAGGTTCTAAGTTCATTTAAAAATTTCTTGGCTTCTTCTGGTTTGGGAGATTTGCCGTGCCAAGCCGGATCAAATTCAATTTCGGGTAGGCCTTTGCCGGGAATAGTATGGGCGATTATCACCGTCGGCTTTTCAAATATGGCTTTAGCTTCTTCAATCGCATCTATAAATTGTTCAATGTTGTGACCGTCCACTTCCAGGACATGCCAGTTAAAAGCTTCGTACTTGGCTCTAAGATTTTCAAGGGGCATAACATTTTCAGTAAAACCGTCAATTTGAATATTGTTGCGGTCAATAATCCCGGTCAAATTGGATAATTTATTTTTGCCGGCGAACATGGCCGATTCCCAAAGCGAACCTTCATCGTGTTCTCCGTCCGACATGGCACAGTAAATTCGGAAGGGTTTTTTATCCATCCGGGCGGCGTAAGCCATCCCGCAAGCCTGGCCCAGTCCCGAACCCAAAGGCCCCGAAGTGGTTTCCACGCCCGGTAACTTTTCTCTTTCGGGATGACCCTGTAGACGCGAGCCGAATTTTCTTAAAGTTTTTAATTCCTCCAGAGGAAAATAACCAGACATGGCCATGGCCACATAGCGAATCGGGCAAATATGGCCATTGGATAAAATCAATCGGTCCCGTTCCGCCCAGTCCGGATTTTTCGGGTTATGGTTTAAGATGTGAAAATAGAAAGCCGTAAAAATATCGGCCATCCCCAAAGAGCCGGCCGTGTGCCCCGAACCCGCTTCGGTTAGCATCTCAATCAAAAGCTCCCGCGCCTCATTCGCCTTGATTTCCAGCTCTTGAATTTTGCTTTCACTAATGTAATTTGACATTTATTTTACTTGCCCGTCCGTAGCTTTAGCGAAGGCGGGTCTTCGTGAATATATTGGGACATTTACTCCGGATTCCTCTATTATCTCTGTTTGTATTTTATATATTCGATAAGATTTATTTTAGTATGCCAACATCCTTTTTCCGGGTTTGCCCCACACATAATTTCTCCACTATAAATCGGCAGGAAAATTATGGCCAAAATAATTATAACGAGAATTGCAATGATAATTTTCATTTTATAAAATTAAATGTTTATTTTTAATACGTGTTGCAACAATGAATTTGTATATCCGAATTCATTATCGTACCAAGAATAAACCATACACAAGTCGCCATCAACTACTCGCGTGAGTGATAGATCGGCTATCGCCGGATATGGGTCACCGATTATATCGGATGAAACCAGCGGGCCAACCACTGTTTTGAAAATTCCCTGCCAGCGCGGTTCCAACGCGCTGGCTTTCAGAATCTCGTTCACTTCTTCGGCAGTTGTTGTTTTTTCTAACACAAGAGTAATGACAGAAATCGCGCCAATCTCGACCGGAACCCGCAAACCATAGCCGTCAAATTTTCCTTTCAAGGAAGTAATTACTCTATCAATCGCCATCGCCGCTCCGGTTTCTGCTGGAATAATATTACTCCCCGCGTTCGCTTGTCTAGCCGTATAAGCATGGGTCGTATTCAAAAAAGCTTTTTTGATGCCGAGCCTGTCGGAAAGGATTTGCATGACCGAAGCCGCCGAATTAGTCGTGCAGGAACCGTTGGAAGAAATGGTGCATGTTTTTAAAACGTCCTCATTGATGCCCATCAAAACCGTTCGGTTGTCAGGACTGTCTCCGTCTTCTGTCGGCGCGGTAATCACCACCCGCTTGGCGCCCGCTTTTTTATGAACCGAAGCTTTGGTATAACTTTCAAGCACGCCGGTCGCTTCCACGACAATATCAATCCCCAATTCTCCCCAAGGTAATTTTTCGGGGTCTTTTTCATTTAAAAAAAGATACGGCTTGCCATCAACGACCAAGTAATTTTTGCCGTCTGAATTTTGGCTTTCAACTTTCGATGAGTATTCTCCATAAACAGAATCGTGCTGAAGCAAAGCCACTATATTGCTCAGTTCCCCCAAATCATTGATAGCCACAATTTCAAGCTCTGGCTTGGTTAATGCCAGTTTAAAAAAAGCCCGCCCAATCCGCCCAAATCCGTTAATTGCTACTTTGGCCATAAAAACGATTTTATTAACTCCAAATATGACTGACAATAGTAGAGTTTACCATCTTTTTCTACAAAATGACTATCGATTTGACTCACTTTTGGCGGAAACGTTTCTTTACAAGATTTTGTCATAATAAGCCCAACAAGAATGGCTGCCACTATTACAACAAAAATCACGATTTTTTTCATAACCAATTCTACCAAAAACAAAAAAGGCCCGCTAGGGCCTTTTTTGTTTACTTGCCAAACATCTTTTTGAGCGGTGACCAGTAGAAATCTACCCAGCCTTGTTTAATCTCTTTATACTGTTCGGCGGGCACATTCTTTTGAGTAAACTTCAAAGTGGTCTTGCCGGCTTTCTCGGTTAATGCATAAGTCACCGTTGAGAAATGTTTTTCCGGCCAATCGCTGGCCCGCCATAACTGAACAATCTTTTTATCCGGTTTTAAATCGGTATTTTTGCCTTCAATATAGCCGTCATAAGCCGTAAATTTTCCGCCGACTTTTTGACTCATCACTGCCTTGGCGCCGGTAAATTGGGAGTGTTTCTTTGAACTCATCAAAGCGTCATATACTTCGTGACTGCCGGCATTTAAGACCAACCTCTGACTAATATTTTTTGTTTTCATAAATATATTATTAATTAGTTATTCAATGTTTATCTACGTAATACGCTTCTATATTGATACAAATCAATATTCCAGTCTAAAAGAACGGCGATGGATTGGCGAGGGACCAAGTATTTTTAAGTTTTGTTGATGTGATTTAGTGCTATAACCCTTATGTTGTTCGAACCCATAACCAGGAAATCGTTTCGCATACCGTTTCATCATCTTATCGCGGTAAACTTTGGCGATGATGGAGGCGCAAGCGATGGCGAAGATTTTTTGGTCCCCCTTGACGATGGTCTGCTGGTCAAATTTCAGATTTTTAATTTTTTTATTGCCGTCCACCAGAACGATCGGCCGATAATTTTTGGAAGAAACATTTTTGATAGCGCTTCGCATCGCCGTCTGGGTCGCCTGGAAGATATTTATGGCATCAATTTTTTTAGGATAGCATAAACCGATTTTATATTTCTGTCCGAGTAACTCGGTCATGAATTTTTCCCGTTGTTGAGGCGATAATAGTTTTGATTCCCGCAACCCTTGAAACTTACCGGATGTAATGTTGTAAAATTCAGCCGAGAAAGAAACGGCGCAAGCCACGACCGGACCAGCCAAACAACCCACTCCGACCTCATCCACCCCAATTACCCGGTCATAGCCAGATTTGAGCAACTTTTTTTCCAGATTTTTAGTCGGTAAAACCATAAAATTCAACTTAATTATATCAAATTAGCTTCTGGGATCGAAATCTAACATAAACACATAAACATATATAAAGACTCCTAAAATTTAGACCTTTTTATATATCTTTATATTAGTATTGCCCAACTTACTTCTTTTTAAATTCATAAACTGCCACCCCGAAGGCTACGGCAACATTGAGGGATTCCTTCTGGCCACGCATAGGAATGCTGACCACTCTATTTGACCGCTTTAGGATTTCTGGGGATAACCCCAAAACCTCGTTCCCGACCACCAACCCCAGCAGCCCAGCCCTTTTTTTAAACTTGAAAATATCTGTGGCGGTTTTGGACTTTTCCAGCGACACGACCTGATAACCATCTTTTTTTAATTGCTCAATTAGCCGCCAAGTTTGTTTATGGTATTCCCAAGGCACAGTTGTTTCCGCACCCAGCGCGGTTTTGGAGATTTTATCATGAGGGGGCTGGGGCGTAATCCCGCAAAGATATATCTTGGCCACGCCAGCCGCATCGGCCGTACGGAAAATAGAGCCGACGTTTTCTCGGCTTCGGACATTGTGTAATATTGCCACTATCTGGCGCGTAGGCATATTGTGATATACTACTAGAAATAAAGTAATTATCAATTATATGTATAAACCTCTTGTTTGGACAGGTAGTCTGGTGCTCGTGATTCTGGCTTTGTTCCTGTTGGCCGAAATCAATCAAGTCACCAATACAGCCGCGACCACCAATACGGTTTCGTTCAGCGGCGAAGGCAAGGTGACGGCCAAGCCGGACATTGCTGTTATTTCAGCAAGTATTGTGACCCAAGCTGTTGATTCCAAGACGGCCCAAGACAGCAACAGTACCAAATCAAATGCCGTCTCCGCTTTTTTGAAGAAGCAAGGCATCGCCGACAAAGATGTTAAAACGAGCGGTTATGACATCACTCCGCAATATAAGTATCCCCCATACGGCGGACAACCCACTATTACCGGATACCAGGTCACGCAGTCATATGAAATTAAAA
The DNA here is from genome assembly GCA_903830625.1 of Candidatus Yanofskyibacteriota bacterium. Taxonomy (GTDB): domain Bacteria; phylum Patescibacteriota; class Minisyncoccia; order 2-02-FULL-40-12; family GWA2-44-9; genus 2-01-FULL-41-21. Next base: position 10,792 of record CAIKUK010000008.1, on the reverse strand, counting down.
TCCGCGACCTGACCAAGATTAGTACAGTATTGGATGGACTGGTCACGGCTGGTGCCAATCAGGTTAATAATCTAGGTTTACAAATTGAGAATCCGGACGCTTTGAAATCGCAGGCCCGCCAGCTGGCCATTGATAACGCCAAGAAAAAAGCGACTGAACTGGAAAAACAAGTCGGCATCAGTCTGGGCAAGATTATAAATTTTGTGGAAGGTTCTAATGGTTATCCGGTGCCGATGTATTCTGATACTAGAGCAGTTGGTATGGGCGGCGGCGCGGTTACACCGACAATCCCCACTGGCGAGAATGATATCGTCATTGATGTCACAATCACTTACCAAATCAAATAAATCTAAAATACAAAACCCGCCGATATCGGCGGGTTTTGTATTTATCAATTTCATATAGTTAACCAGCTAGACACGATTTTTGTTCTAGTGCCATTGAACTCCCATTTAGCGGTGGGACTCCGCATTATCAAAGATAATATCGACATCTTTATGTAGGTCAGAGTGTGATATGACAAATTAGAAATCTAATTTCCCTTTTCTCATCTCCTGCTACTAACCTTTCTAGGTTTAGAACTTAATATTCTAAATAGAAAGGAGGTGATCCAAGACCAGCTTCCGCTAGCCTTGCCTTGTTACGACTTACTCCTTGTTACCGAGCCTACCGTGTCCCCATATATAATACGGGTCTTCGGGTATTCCCGGCTCCCTTGAGTTGACGGGCAGAAGTCTTCAGTAAGAACTTACTTAGATTCCCCACCCCAATCACTTATAGCGATCAGGACCTGATTTTATACGATCAGGCGTAGTGAGCGGATTTCCCGCGCTACGCGAGCCCAATTGAACTGCAAAGTACTTACGGTATCCTTTACCGGTCGGGTTCATTGTGTTTCTCATGGCGACAATCTTCTTAGCATACTTGAGTTTAAGATGTTTCTTTTGTTGTATCATTTTCACGATAACACAAAATATCTTAAAACTTTTTCGCTTTTTAGACTGAAGCTGATACTTCTCGAAGAATGGGATTATTTTTTCTGTTAAGTCTTTGATATTGGAAACCTTTAATTTGACGTGAGGTTTCCAACGAGGATATCTCTTGAATATGGAAGTGTATACCTGCCCGGGATTACCGAGTGTATTATGGACTTTCTTAACTACTTCCATATCATCAATAGTCATCTCGATTTCGAAAGCCGCCGTAAATGTAAATCCTAGATCAACATCAGCGCGACGACTACAACCAACAGAAAAACATCCTTCTCCATCAACAAATCCAACAACATACTGTGGGTCCAATAGGTTTTGCCCTTTTCGTTGACTTCGTGTATGCATACACCAATTATACTCTCATTGGGCATGATCGTTATCAACAATACTACGGCAAAGCTGACTTCTCACAAGACACTTAGTTCTTTAGTCTTATGAGATCTCCACGGGTTATTTACAGAACTGTTCCTCACATCCAAACGACCTTTTTGTGCCATCTTCTTCTTACCTCACTGCCGATATAAGAATCGATGACGGTCTTTGTGTGTCTGGCTACGATTTGTTTCCAGGTCCTCCGCCCTACTCCTCACGGACTAGGACTACCTTTCAACTACGCTCCGATGGCGTATCGGAGGGACTGATTTAAACAGTCTAGCTTTGTAAACTGCCGTGCGCATTTAATTCTGAGTGCAAAATTTGAGAACGTATTCACCGCAGCGTTCTGATCTGCGATTACTAGCGATTCCAGCTTCAAGGAGGCAAGTTGCAGCCTCCTATCCGAACTGAGGTTGCCTTTGATGGGATTAGCTCCGCCTCGCGGCTTGGCAACCCATTGTAACAACCATTGTATCATGCGTGTAGCCCAAGACATCAGAGGGCCACGCTGACTTGACGTCATCCCCACCTTCCTCTTTCTTACGAAAGCAGTTTCGTCTGACACATATAACAGACAATAGGGGTTGCGCTCGTTAATCCACTTAAGGAAACCATTCACATGACGAGCTGACGACAGCCGTGCAGCACCTGTCTAGCACCCTCGAAGGCTTCTCCGTTTCTGGAGCGTGCAGCTAGATTTCAAGCCTTGGTGAGGTTCCTCGCTTAGAGTCGAATTGAACCGCATGATCCACCGCTTGTGCAAATTCCCGCCTATTTCTTTGAGTTTTAATCTTGCGATCGTACTTCCCAGGCGACACACTTAACGCGTTGGCTTCGCCACTGGAAGGGTCGATGCTCCCAATAGCTAGTGTGTATCGTTTAGGGCGTGGACTACAAGGGTCTATTGTAGATTTAATTATACTGTTTACAGTATTTCTCCAATTACTTGGAGGATCGGACTATATCATTCTCTAAATGCTTTCCATCTGGCCTTCTTTTCGGCTACATATTTTTTAATTATGTCTTCCGAAAATCCAGTTAAGGAACTGACTTCAGAGATCCAGCGTTGTTGCAATACAGGGTTTCGATATAAAAGTAAAACTTTAGGCAACATGGATTCTACTTTGATGTAGGGTAGAATCAAACGAAGAAGTTTTTTAAGCTCCTCGCCTGATCTAAACCAGAGGCGATAATACTCTATCCGCTTATTGCCCCACATGCGGCTTGTTTTAGCGACTTTGACTTTTATCTTCCATCTTTTTTCTAGGTAGGTTGCAAGTTTCTTTTGAGCTTCGTATGGAAACGGATCAGTGCACAATACACCGCGCCGGCCATTAACTATCAAGGAGCCATCATCGAGCCACCACGTCGCGAGTGATAAGGGGGTAAGTTTATTTAACCATTTCTGGTTAATATTCATCTGTCCCTTGTCATGCGTCAATGTATGAATCTTGGTTAATGAGGGTAAAGCAAGACTTTGATATCTTAACTTTTTGCCGCCAAAACCATCAGGCTTTTGTTCCCAATAGCACGAATCTCCAGAAATTTCTTTTAGTTCGCTCGCTTTCCAGAAAAAATAATCTTTCTGGTTTATGGAATGCCGAAAAGAAAATCGTGCATTACGATATCGAGGATGGATTTTTAACGATCCATCGCCGAGTAAGGAACCTAAAATTATTTCTTTACTTTTTCTCGACAAAAATGACCTTTCAATCATTTTTACGTCTATATTACATAGTCTCTACGGGGTCGTTCGAAACGACTTCCCTCGGGATTACCCTTCTTAATTATATCAAGAATAGGGCTTCCCCGATACAGCTGAATGCGCATCTCAACATTGCTGTTGAGAGGGACACCCTTTTGTATGCTCCTTGGTTTCTAGGCCAATGCACACACGGATTTATCTAATCCTTTTTGATCCCCACGCTTTAGTGATTGACCGTCAGCAGAGCACTAGCAGACTGCTTTCGCTTTTGGTGTTCCGTGCAATATCAATGGATTTCACCCCTACACTGCACGTTCCGTCTGCCTCTTACCCGCTCTAGTTTTGCCGTTTCCCACGCTGTCTCACCGTTGAGCAGTGAGATTTAACATAGGACTAGCAAAACCGGCTGCTCACGCTTTACGCCCAGTAATTCCGGATAACGCTTGGGGTCCTCGTATTACCGCTGCTGCTGGCACGAGGTTAGCAACCCCTTATTCTTATGGTACCGTCAAAGTTCTTCCCATACAAAAGCAGTTTACAGGCCGAAGCCCTTCTTCCTGCACGCGGCATCCCTCGATCAGGCTTTCGCCCATTGTCGAATATTCTCGTCTGCTGCCACCCGTAGGTGTACGAACCGTCACATTAATCCATTATCACTAATGGTGTAGACTATGTCTTCACCCTTTATAGAAAGGGGCCAGCGTATTATAGATGCTAAAGAGCACCTATCTGATCTCTAGCGAGATCAAGTCGTTACGGGGTTGATAGTGTTAAATTCTTTTTACCACCTGTTCTTGAATTTAACTTTCTTATCTGAATGGTCATTCGCATTAGCTTCGCAAAATCTTGCGGAGCAATCGCGTTCTTTTTAACTCGTTTGCAATTCTTAAAGATACCTATCATTTCAAGAGCAATGTTTGCTTGCCTTTGCTTTAAAATGAGATGGGGCAAGAGTCGATAGAGTATTGCTTCAACATCTTCCCTTTTTACTATTACTAGTTCGGAGAGATTATGTGTTACTGAATACCGTATCGATCCAACATCCCCAAAATATTCCTTTATTGCCACAAGTATACCTTCATATCGTTTATGTTGAGTGAAATTAATCCTCAATATAATTCGAAGTGGTTTATTTGGGTATCTTTTAGGATCTTGTTTAGCAACAGTAGCCACAATGGAACCATCGCCATCCAAAAATCCAGCCAAATAAGAATCAGATAATTTAGAACTAACAACTTCCCACGGTGTTGTCTTCATATATGTATAGTATATCACTATACACACTGGTTTTTATCCACATGAAGAGTTCGCCGTTATAAGCTAGGTTTAACTAGAAAATTACTTTATCTAGGAGACAAATTTATCTCAGTTTCGTCGTTGAGGGTCATGCTCTCACACCCCCTACCCGTCATAGCCTTGGTGGGCCGTTACCCCGCCAACAAGCTGATAGGACATAGGCCACTCCCGAAGCGGATTGCTCCTTTAGAATTGCTTCACCATCAGGAATTAGTTCGCCTTTCGGCGAATTATGCCTGACTTCGGGGTATGTACCAATGTGTTACTAACTCGTTCGCCACTATATAATCTTGCGACTATACCGTTCGACTTGCATGACTTATCGGTGCCGCCAGCGTTCATCCTGAGCCAGAATCAAACTCTCTTAAGAAATTCCATCCGCCGGAGGCGGACAGAAAGTTTTTGTCCCGACAACCTTTGCAGGAATTGTCGGGATCCTCGATTTTAGATCAACCTTTCGGTTGGATAAAATCGGGACTGGTTAACTATATGAAATTGACAATGTTCTTGCATTGGTCGCTGTAGCTTTAGCGAAGGCGACCCGTTGGCTCAAGACAATAGCTCTCCTTCGCCTCAAAGGCTTCGGCGAGCAAAGCAGAACCACGATTTTCCTCAGACTCTAAGGACAATCGTGGTTTAACTATGTGTCTAATTGTCTGCCGCAGTGATTGTGGTCTCTAAGGTCGCAATCCCTATCGGATCGAATGGTACTCCCATTATACTCGGCAACAACCAAGAGTCAACCCCTCACCTTTCGGAAACTTGCAACTTCGTTGCCTCTGATTATTTATTGTCTCCGAAAGGTGAGGGGTCAAGCCTTTATTTTACCTGCTTTATCCAGCTGTTTTTCTTGCGCCATTCAGCTATCTTTTTATGGTCGCCGGAGAGTAAAACTTTAGGTACCCGGAGCTTCTTGTTTTTGAGGGTTATCAGCTCCGGCCGGGTGTACTGGGGATGCTCCAGATTTAATCCTTCAGAGAAACTCTCGTTTCTGGTTGATTCCTCTTTAGCCACCGCTCCGGGAATTAAACGCGTCACCGCTTCCATGACCACCATGGCCGGCACTTCCCCGCCGAATAAAACATAATCGCCGATAGAAATTTCTTCATCAGCCAACTCGGTCATCACCCGCTCATCAATGCCTTCGTAGCGTCCACAAATCATGACAAGCTGGTCAAGCTTCGCCCATTTACGAGCCATGGCTTGATTGAATTTTTTACCCTTGGGATTGAAAACGATTATTTTTGTTTTTCTTCGCCCGCCGAAGCCTTGGCGAAGGCGGGTTATTTTTGATATTGCTTGGCGTATCGGTTCAAAAAGAAAAACCATGCCCGCACCACCGCCATAAGGCCGGCCATCAATCGTCCCCCGTTCATCATCAGCATAACTGCGCAAATTGTGAGTCTTAATGGAAATTAGTTTCTTGGCTTGAGCGCGCGCAATCAGAGCTTCACTCTTAAAGCTTTCAAAAAAGTTAGGAAAAATTGTGATGATATCAAATTTCATATAGCGACGCTCCGATCACTGTGAATCGGAGCGTTTATTTCGGCCAGCCCGGATACTGCCAGTGCAGAACTAGGATTTGATAAAAGAGCCAGATCACAGCTGCCCACAGTACCAAATCAGCAAAGGAACAAAGAGACATGTTCGGCCTCCTTCATTACTATACCCCAAAATTAAACGCCACGCAAGGCGCGGCGTTTAATTAAATAGAGTTTATATTCCCAAATTATCCATCGCTTCATCAACGGTCTTTTCTTTGCCATCGCCCAAACCGGCCATCGGTTCCACTTCTTTAACCATCCGCCCGCCTTCGGGTTCTTCTATCTTTAAATTAACGCGGGCGTTATTGCGCATACCAATAATACGAGCTAGTGTTCGGACCGCTTTGGCGGTTGAACCGCTTCGGCCAATCAGTAGACCCATATCTTCCGGCGCCACTTTCACGGTCAACAGGACACCTAACTCGTCCACTGTCCGTACGACTTCCACTTTATCGGGATTATTAACAATCCCCTTGATAATAAACTCTACAAAATCTCTGTCCGGTTCGCTGGTCATCTGTCAAATAGCCGATATTTGCTATGAAGTTCGAGCAGTGCTGAATCTGTCAATCGCTTATCAGCCAGTTAATCATTTCCGTTATTCCAACATATCTCACACCACAATATTCGTCAACTTGTCCTGAATGTATACGAACTTCTTGATCTCTTTGTTATCAATCGCTTTTTGAACCTTCTCGTTGGCCAGCACTATTTTCTTAATTTCTTCTTCCGAAAGGCCCCGTTTCACTTTAATCGAATCACGGAATTTGCCGTTTACCTGAATGACCAGGGTCGCTGATTCTTCCAGTAATAACGCTTCGTCAAATTCGGGCCACTTTTCGGCATGAATCGAGGTATAATTTTCTGGAACCTGTCCCGATTCGCTCTGCGAATCGAGGATTCTCGATTGCATTTGCAATCGGAACCACAACTCTTCGGCGATGTGCGGCGCGAATGGCGCAAGCAATTTAACGAATGACTGATAACTCAAAACCGATAACTCTGAATTTTCAATGGCATTCAAACATTTCATTAATTCCGATACGCCAACATTGAATTTGTGCGATTTCACTGCTTCTCCAATATTTTTAATCGCTTTGTGAATCGCAACCCTTGTCTCTACTGGTTCTGTTATAAGTTTTTTGTTATCAGTTATAAGTTTATTTGTAAAATTCCAAACCCGGTCCAAAAATCGGCGGACACCCACCACGCCTTCAAAATTCCAAGAATAATTCTGATCATACGGCCCCATAAAAGCAAAATACATGCGCACGGTATCAGCCCCGAATTTTTCCACCTGCTCGTCCGGATCAACGACATTGCCCTTAGACTTGGACATTTTTTGATTGTTCGGGCCAAGGATTACGCCGTGGTTGCGCCGGCCCAAGAACGGCTCGGAAAATTCAACCAAGTTCTGGCTGTTCAAAGCTTTAGTGATAAAGCGCGAATACAAAAGATGCATGGTGTTGTGTTCCGCCCCGCCAAAATACAACGGCACCGGCAGCCACTTGGCCATGTTCTCTTTGGAAGCAAACTCTTCCTTATTATCCGGATCGGTGTAGCGCATATAATACCAAGAAGAATCCACGAACGTATCCATGGTGTCGGTTTCTCTTTCGGCCGGTTTGCCGCAATTTGGACATTCCGCTTTCAGCCACTTCCCCGCTTTGGCCAACGGCGAACGGCCGTCATCCGTCGGCATGAAATCCTTTAAAGGCGGCAATTCAATCGGCAATTCTTTTTCCAACACTGGTTGGTATCCGCAATCAGCGCAATGAACCATCGGAATGGGTACGCCCCAATAACGCTGACGTGACAAAACCCAATCATGCAAACGATAATTGACCGCTCTTTTGCCCCACGCTTTTTCCTCTATATAATCTTTAATTTTTTCTGTCGCTTCGTGAATGTTTAATCCGTTTATGAATTGGCTATTGACTACCGTACCGTCTTCTTCCTGAACTTGTTCTATTTTAGTAATCGGAGAATCATCGCCATCTTTACCCACAACGACCCTAATAACTTCCAAACCTTTTTCTTGAGCAAATTCAAAGTCGCGGATATCATGGCCGGGAACGCCGACGACGGCTCCCGTTCCCACAGAAGCCAAAACGAAATCACTGACATAAATCGGCATCTTTTTCTCGGTCAAATTATTGACCGCATAAAGACCAGTAGAGACCCCGGTTTTCTTTCGCCCCTCGGCGATTCTTTCCAAATCGCTTTTCTTCCTTGATTCAGATAAATATTTTTCTATCTCTTCCGGATTAGAGAATAAATCTTTGTTTTCTTTTACAAATTGGCTGTCCGGCGCGACCACGATAAAAGTCGCCCCGAAATTAGTGTCCGGCCTGGTGGTATAAACAGTTATCTGTTTATCAGTACCGTCAACGTCATAATTGATATTGATGCCCTCGCTTTTCCCGATCCAGTTTTTCTGGGCCAGTTTGGTTGAATCCGGCCAATCTAAATCTTTCATGTCTTCAATTAAACGATCGGCAAAAGAAGTGATTTTAAACATCCATTGTGCCAGATTGCGTTGTTCAACGGCGGTGCCGCAACGGTCGCATTTCCCGTCTATCACCTGCTCATTGGCCAAGACGGTCATATCTTTCGGACACCAATTGACCAAAGTTTCCGCCCGATAAGCCAGACCGGCTTTGTATAATTGAAGAAATATCCATTGTGTCCATTTGTAATATTCGGGGTCAATAGTGGACACTTCCCGTGTCCAATCAAAAGCCGCACCCATGGAACGGAGCTGTTTGGACATATTTTTAATATTCTTTTCCGTCCAATCTCGGGGATGAATATTATTTTTGATGGCCGCGTTCTCGGCCGGCAAACCAAAAGCATCAAAACCAATAGGATACATGACATTGAATCCGCTCATCCGTAGATACCGTCCATAAATATCCGGAACGGAGAAAGCGTACCAGTGGCCGATATGTAAATCCCCTGATGGGTACGGAAACTCCACCAGTAACATAAAATTCTTTTTGTCATGGCCCGAATCAGAAACTTGATAAAGCTTCTCGTCTTCCCAATATTTCTGCCATTTCTTCTCTATCTTCGCTGGGTTGTATTTGGGCATATAAGTATAGTTATCATAGCCGAAATAGAGTTTTTTATCAAAAAAATAAAGGCCCGGGGTGCACTACCCGGACCTGCCCACTAATCCCCTGTGCTCGGTCGAGGCTCAACCGCAGGGCCAGCTGTGTATGGAAATTCTCGAATGAAGGTAACCCGCATGGCGATTCCCCCATACGCCGGACAGCTTCGTTGGCCGCCGGAAATCAACAAACCCGACACCGACTTGTAAAGAACCGAGCTCAGCCCCGTCGACGCCATGCACACGGCTTCTCGGGCCACCGCACGCTTAACACGCCGGCGGGACTGGGCAACCGAGGAGATAATCGGCCGGGTATCGCTGGACCGGCGCGCCGGAGGCAGAGTGCCTTGGCGCTGTGGCCCGACCCATCCCGTATCTCCATCACCCCTTAAGTATAGCATGAATGGTACCAAAAAGTCAATAGCTAAAAACCGGCCATTTTGACCGGTTTTTAATAGGCCCTTTTTTAGTTTAGAAATTAGAGTTTGTATTCCGGTGGAAGATGGATTTTGAAAAGTTTTTGAGTATTACCGAATGTTTCTTTGGCCACCATTTCATAATCCATATTTTTTAACTGGGCTATCTTCTTGGCCACTTCAATTACATGGCCCGGCTCATTTCTTTGTCCACGATACGGCTCCGGCGCCAGATATGGCGCATCAGTTTCTATTAAAATTTTATTCATCGGCAAAAACTTTACCAGCTCGTCATATTCTTCGGTAAAAGTAATGATGCCGTTAAAAGCCAGTATGAAACCAAGTTTTAAATAACTATCAGCTTCTTCCGGTGTACCTGTAAAAGAATGGGCTACGCCGGGAAACTGCAGACTCGGGGAAGGATACCCTTTGCCCGACAATATTTTTATTGCATCCTCGTGAGCCGATTTGCCATTCTTTTCGTTCCGACAATGCAAGACTAATGGCTTATCTGTTTCCAATGCTAGATCTATAAATTGAGAAAAAATTTCTTTTTGTCTGGTTCTTTTTTCTTCTTCTGGGGTCCGGTAATAATCAAGGCCAACCTCCCCTATCGCTACCACTTTCTTTCCGGAAGATAAAGACCGATAATCTTCTATTTTAAAATCATCTTTTATGTCATCGGGGTGCAAACCAACCGTCGCCCAGATGCCTGCCCGCCCGAAGCCATCGGGCGAAGGAGGGCCGTCATATTTATTCGCCAGTTCAATGGCCTGTTTTGACGTTTCCAAATTAGCGCCGACGGCGATCATAAAAACGCCCTGCTCCAGGTTTCGTTTTATCATTTCTTCTCTATCCGCATCATATTGCGGAAATTGAGGATGGCAGTGAGAATCAAAAATTTTTGACATAAAAGATGGACTCGTGCTTTAATATATGCATGGAGGCCCAATGACAGATCGGGATCAAGCGTGGGTTGCTCCGAAGTACAAAGTCCTTTCAAAACCAGAAGTTTTTCATGGAGACCTTGAGCTCATGTTGACAACGCTCCTGATCTTTCTCATTCTCATTCCCATCCTGGGCATCAAGAAAGCTGGGGACAAGGCCAAGCGATTCATCAAAACGTTGCCCCTCTCCGTTAGGTCATTGTTCCCGACGTGGGAATAACACCTCGCCCTTGGAAACCTTCAGTCGCCGGCCTTCGAGGCCGGCTTCTTCTTTTTTAAAATCAAAAACTTTAGAGATCTTATCTGCGGTTTCCGGCATGAACGGCGTCAGTACTTTTGTAGCTTGATAAATCATTTCCACAAGATTCGTCATCACGGATTTAAATTCTTCGGTATTTTCTTTGG
>CAIKUK010000007.1 GCA_903830625.1 Candidatus Yanofskyibacteriota bacterium | reverse complement strand
TCGAACCTGCTTCTTGGCGAAAAATTAGTGCGCGCCAGCGCGCCAAAAATTCTAAATTCGTTTGGGAAAATCGGCGGGAATCCTTGGGACGCGCTTCGCGCGTCCCGCATTTCAGCTTCTAAAAAACCGATGAGTTCCCTAATGGTGGGCGGTAGAGGACTCGAACCTCTGACCCTCTCGGTGTAAACGAGATGCTCTACCAACTGAGCTAACCGCCCATATTTTACTACCACTGTGGGCGTGGAAGGGATCGAACCTTCACGCTCTTCATTATAAGTGAAGTGCTCTACCATTGAGCTACACGCCCTTAGTCGAATTCATTATAACTCTTATTCCTGCCATAAACTCATCTTTTAACTTAGCATTCTGGCAGTAGACAGAACAAGTGCCATGACCGAAACTTGGATGGTTTATTTTTAATGAAGACGTCTTTTTTATGTAAGGTTTAATAATCTGTTCTCGATTTAGTCCGGTTTCATTAAGCCAGAATCTAATTTCACTTTCTATATCCATATCTTTGTAAAGATGGAGCTGAACCTTTAATTTATCTTTTGCGACCCCAAGTATTTTATTTATCCAAAATATTGAAAATTTAATAATTGCAGGGTCACTATTGGTTATTTGAATTCTTGATCGATCTGATTTGGCGCCCTCACCTAGATAGAGAAACAAACCAGCAATCAAGAAGTCCCGGTTACTTAATGGTAACAGTTTTTTCTTTTGGTCTTGGTAGAAGGTCTCTGATATTTTCTGTCGTCTGATTCGAGTAGTATTAATATATGTTTCTACTCGTCGGGCTATCGTGTCAGAACTGATTCTTTCAAGCTGCTCTTTGGTTAATTCAATATTTTTAAGCCAGTCCGATAAAGTGCTTTTATTGACGTTTAGTTTGCCCCTAATGGAGGAGTAGGTTTGACCGGCTAGACGTAATTCAATTGCTTTTCTTCTATCCTCAAATCTCGCCATACACAGATTATATCATACTGTACTCCTTGGTACAATTTAATCTGTTGATATAAATTATCTAACTAATGCGTAGAACTCTTTTTGTTCCAAGGTTTCTTTCTTGATGAGTTCTTTGGCGATGAGATTCAGCTTGTCGACATGCTGGGACAATATTTTCTTGGCGGAGGCAAGACCTTTTACTATAAATTTCTTTATTTCGGTGTCTATTTGGTAAGCGACGGTTTCGGAATAGCTTTTGGCCGAGGAAAGATCCTTGCCTAAAAATACCAGGTCATCTTTTTCGTGGAACGAGACCGGGCCGAGCGCATCGGACATGCCGTATTGAGTAATCATTCGGCGAGCCAATTCCGAAGCCACTTTCAAATCGTTGGAAGCGCCGGTGGTGACTTCTTTGAAGATTAATTTTTCGGCAGCATAACCGGCCAAAAGGACGGCCAGTTCCGATTCAAATTCTGGTTTTGATTTAAGATGCTTATCTTCGCTGGGGACTTTCATAGTGAAACCGCCGGCTTGGCCCCTGGAAACGATAGAAACTTTGTGAATCTTATCCGAGTGGGGAAGAGAGGAAGCGACTAAAGCATGGCCGGCTTCATGATAAGCGGTGATTTCTTTTTCTTTTTTGGACAAGACGTGACTTCGGCGTTCAGGCCCGAGAATAACTTTTTCAATAGATTCAAGGATGTTTTTCTGAGTGATTTCGGTTTGGTCTGCTCGGGCGGCCAAAATGGCAGCTTCATTCAAGAGATTGGCCAGCTCCGCGCCCGAAAAGCCTACCGTACGCTCGGCTACGGGGACAAGATTAACGTCTTTGGCCAGCGGTTTGTTTTGGGCATGAATCTTTAAAATGGCTTCGCGGTCTTTGAGCGATGGCTCATCTAGAATAACTCGGCGGTCGAAACGGCCTGGGCGGAGTAGGGCCGGGTCGAGAATATCCGGCCGGTTAGTCGCGCCCATGACAATAACGGCGTTATCGGTATTGAAGCCGTCCATTTCTACCAGAATCTGGTTAAGAGTTTGTTCTCGTTCATCATGCCCGCCACCCAAACCGGCGCCGCGATGACGGCCGACAGCATCAATTTCGTCGATAAAGATAATAGAGGGGGCTGTTTTCTTGGCGAGTTCGAAAGTGTCGCGGACGCGGTTGGCCCCGACGCCGACAAACATTTCTACGAATTCAGAACCGGAGACATAATAAAAGGGGACATGAGCTTCATTGGCCACGGCGCGGGCGAGAAGAGTTTTGCCGGTGCCTGGCGAACCGACCAGCAAAACGCCGCGCGGAATTCTGGCGCCGAGTTTATGAAATTTCTTCGGATCTTTTAAGAATTCGACTACTTCCGCGACTTCGGCCTTGGCTTCAACCAAACCGGCGACATCATCAAAGGTCACTGGTTTCTTACTGTCGCCGGAAGTGTCAGCCAGCTGGGCCTTTGATTTACCAAAGGACATGGCCTGACTGGAACCCTTCTGGGCTTGGCGGAACATGAACCAGAAAATAAGCCAGATAAAAAGGAAAGGCAGAACGATAGGCAAGAAAGCCGATAAAATGGATTCAAAACCGGAGATATCTTGAATTTGAATTTTTACGGCGGCCATTTTGGTCTTATCGGCGCCGAGATTAATCAGTGTTTCAAATGTGGAAACGGTCGATTCTTTCTTGGCTAAAGACTGGTCGCCATTGGTGGCAATCACTTGAATTGTGTCGCCTTTAACATCAATTTCTTTAATGCTTCCGGCGTTAATTTTAGTGACCACTTCTGAAAGGGCGATAGTCGGCGGGCTTTGGAGCGAGGAATCGAAAAACGCGGCAATTCCGGCCGCCACCATTAAGATTCCGAAGACGATTAAAAAATATTTGAGATAAGACTTCATGGGCATGATTTTATCACAAAACAACCTGTTTGACAATAATAAAAGCCGGTTTATAAAAAACCGGCTTTTATTATTAAATTCAGATAAGTTACTCTTTTTTATCGAGAGTAAGAGTAAGCTTGTGGTCTTTGGCGTCGATATTGAGAATAGCCATGTCGTATTCCTGGCCGGCGACGAGGGCTTCTTGCGGGGTTTGGCCGCCGAGCTCGGCCAGGGGGATAAAACCGATGATATTGCCTGGGAGTTCAACAAATGCGCCCGAGTTGCGAATCTTGGAGATTTTGCCTCGGAGTTTCTGGCCGACTTGATACAAACTATCAATGGCGAGCCACGGATCTTCCTTGAGAGCTTTGAGTGAAAGGGAAACCCGGCCGCCATCCAGACTGATAATCTTAGCCGTAACCGCATCACCAATATGCAGAATCTCACGGGGATTTTCAATGAACTTCCAATCAATCTCGGAAGAATGGATTAAGCCGTCCAAAGTGTCGCTCAATTTTACGAAGGCGCCAAAATCGGTGACCTCGGTAATTACGCCTTCCACAGTTTCGCCGACAATCAGTTTGGATAACTCTTCTTTGGCCGCTTCTTCTTGAATGGCGCGCTCGGAAACAATAAGTTTGTTTTCAGCTTCATTAAAATCAAGAATCTTAACTTTGAAAGTTTGACCTTTGAATTTTTGAAGAGCCTGGACAATCTTGGTCGTGTCGCCGCCGTCTACTTTCGGATAATGTTCGCCGGCGAGCTGAGATAACGGCAGGAAACCTTGGATGCCCGAAACTTCAACAATGAGTCCGCCTTTGTTGATGTTGATAATTGCTGTATCAATGACTTCGCCCGATTCTTTCTTTTCTTTGACGTCCTGCCAAGCGGTCGTGACCTGGGCGGATTTAAGAGAAAGCTCGCGATAGCCCTCGTCGTTTTCCAACTCAATGAGCATAGTGGAAATGGTATCGCCGATTTTAAGAGTTTTCATCCGGTCCGGGTTATCATAGAATTCGCCCGGATAAACAATACCGATGCCGATTGGACCGAGGTCAACAATGACACCGGCTTTAGAAGTGCCGATAATCGTGCCGCCTAAAATACTGCCCGGCTTGGGAAGAAAAAACTCTTCTTTTAAAAGAAGATCCTTCATGGATTTAATTTCGGTCGTGGCGTCAGTCATACGAATGAGTTTCGACTTCTCCAAAATGCCTTTTAATCAAAGCCCTGAACGAGAAAGCCGATATTAATTAATATCTCAAGATTCCCAGAGTAGGGAATAGGGTGATAAGAATATACACCAATCCTATAAATTTTGCAACCCCAAATGGCTCTTTAGAGCATTGATTATCTGTTCAGAATTTGCTATCATAGAGAGACATGACCAGGTAGTGAAAGTCCGACTAGGTTTTAGTTGGGCCGCTTAGCCGTACTATCTGGAATTCAAGATATAATCATATTAAATCCGATATACTGCGCTTAGTCTAAAACCTAAGGCCCATGTCGGACTTCTACTGCCTGGATGACGATAACCTGGTTCGGACAATCTTGCTTCCGTTTAGAGGCCAAAGAGGGCAGTGTTTTGATTGATCCTTTTTCCAAAGAACTTGGCCTGAAACCGCCCCGGATTAAAGATGAAGTCATCTTGGTAACCCATCAGCATGCCGACCATAACAATATCGCCGATGCCAATCCGGAAGCGTTCATCATTCAGAATCCGGGCGAATACGAAAACCACGGCATCGCTATCCGAGGTATCCAATCATTCCATGATAATAAAGAAGGGACGGAGCGCGGATTGAACACCATCTATGTTTTGAAAGCCGAAGAAATGAACATTTGCCATTTGGGCGATTTGGGCCACGTGCTGACGGACCACCAGATTGAAGATATCGGTGACGTTGATATTTTGATGATTCCGGTCGGCGGCACCTACACGATTGATGCCAAGACGGCGGTAGAAGTAATCAATCAGATTGAACCGAAGATTGTAATCCCAATGCATTACAAAGTATCTGGGCTGAACAGTCCGCTCGATGGTCCGGAAAAATTTGTTAAAGAACTGGGTCTTACTCCTGAAAAATTTGAGAAATATAAAATTAATAAAAAATCACTTCCGGCCGAAGAAACAAAATTAGTGATGTTTAATATTTAACCCATGCGAAACATTATTCACGAAATTCGCAATCAGCCCCATCATGTCCGAGAACTGGCGACGGTACTTTGTACCATTGTGGTCGTGGCCGTGGTGGCCCTGGTCTGGTTCCGTTCATTTCAGAATAATATTTACGCGCTTTTGAATCCCGAAGAACAGACTCAGGCCCAAGACAAATTATTTGCCCAAGAGTCAAAATCATTATTCGGTTCAATACTGCAAGTGTTAAGCGACGGTAAAGCCCAGATTTTTAGTCTCTTTTCCGGCCAAAGCAATCAGTTAAACATCTCAAACCCTCAAACTGCCCCGGAAAGCGGAACGGCGCATCCATTGCCAGTTTCGGGCAGTCGGTAAATTTATTATATGGCTATAGGCATTAAACCCCGAGAAATAACCGAGGAAGTCCAGCAATCGTATCTTGAGTACGCCATGAGCGTAATTGTGGCTCGCGCTTTGCCGGATGTTCGCGATGGTTTAAAGCCGGTGCATCGGCGTATTTTGTATTCCATGCAAGAAATGGGTTTACGCCATAGCGCCAAATATCAAAAATCGGCCAAAGTAGTTGGCCATGCCATGGGTAACTACCACCCCCACGGCGATTCGGCGATTTATGATTCGTTGGCTCGTATGGCTCAGGATTTCTCTTTGCGGTATCCGCTCGTTGATGGCCAAGGAAATTTTGGTTGTTTTACAAAAGATACCAAGATAAAACTTACTGATGGCCGAAGTCTTAATTTCGGAGAGCTTGTTGAAGAGCAAAAAGCTGGTAAAAAACATTTTACTTATACCGTCAATAGTTTAGGGCTTATTGCTATTGCGGAGATAAAAAACCCTCGCCTTACTCGAAAAAATGTCGGTATTATAAAAGTCACGCTGGATAATGGGGAGGAAATACGGTGTACCCCAGATCATCGGTTTCTGCAAAAAAATCTTGAGTACCAAGAAGCACAATACCTAACCCCAAAGAATTCTTTAATGCCATTGTATGGCAAACTTTCTGAAAAGACCGATCGTTTAAATAGAGAAGGATATGCACTAATTTATCAACCCAAAATCGATACATGGGTTCCAGCTCACCATTTGGCAGACAATTTTAATCTTACCAATAAAAGATATAAAGTTTCTGCTGGTAGAGTCCGTCATCATGTTGATTTTAATAAATTAAACAACAACCCAAGTAATATCGAGAGAATGTCGTGGGGTGAACATTGGCGGATCCATTATTCTCAAGCTTCAGATCAGCACAAAGATCCCGAGTACAAGAAGAAAATAGCGGCAGGTCGAGAAAAATATTGGTCTGATCCGGCGCATCGCGCCAAAATGAGTAAGCGTATTTCTGCATGGAATTTGGAACAATGGAAGGATCCTGAGTACCGAGAAAAAATGATAAAGTTTTTGATTGATACCAACAAAGAATACATAGTAGCTCATCCTGAAAAAAGAAAAGAGTTTAGTATTCGAGCCACTCGGACGTTAAAGAGGCTTTGGCAAGACCCTGTCTATAAAACCCTTTTTCATGAAAAAATAATTAAGGGAAATAAAAATCATACAACCAATAAAACGGGTAAGCTTAAGTTTTTGAATATCGCTAAAAGCGCAATCAAAAGGTTTTCAATTTTGAATGCTGAAAATTATGAAAAGGCGAGATTGGAAGTTTATCCGTATGGCAAAGCCCCACTCTGGAAAACTGCTGTTCAGAAATATTTTTCAGGGGACTCTAATTTGGTTCGTCAGGAAATTAACCGCAACCACCGCCTTGTTTCCATAAAGAAAGCTGGTCGAGCAGATGTATACGACCTTACCATAGAGGGGACTCATAATTTTGCTCTTGATGCAGGGGTATTTGTTCATAACTCAATTGACGGCGATTCTCCGGCGGCGATGCGATACACCGAAGCTCGATTGGCTCCGATTGCGGATCAGCTTTTAGTTGATATTGATAAAGACACCGTCAATTTCCGCGATAACTACGATGGCTCGCATCAAGAGCCTGTGGTTTTACCGACGCGCGTGCCCAATCTTCTAATCAACGGCTCAATGGGTATTGCCGTCGGTATGGCCACCAACATCCCGCCTCACAATTTGAGCGAAGTTTTGGCGGCGATGATACACTTGATTGATACGCCCGAAGCCGACCTTAAGGATTTGATGCAATTCGTGAAGGGTCCTGATTTTCCGACCGGCGCTACCATCTACAATGAACAGGATATTATTAACGCTTACGCCACTGGCCGGGGTCCGGTGGTAATGCGGGGCAAAGCCGAGATTGTAGAAAGCGCCAAAAAAGGATTTCAAATCATCGTTTCCGAAATACCATATCAGGTCAATAAATCCGAACTAATCATCAAGATTGCCGATTTGGTCAAAGATAAAAAAATTGACGGCATTAGGGATTTGCGCGACGAATCGGATAAAGACGGCATGCGGATTGCCATTGATTTGAAGCCGGATGCCTTTCCGCGCAAAGTTTTAAATCAACTTTTCAAATACACCGAACTCCAAAAGTCTTTCCATTTCAATATGCTCGCCCTTGTCGACGGCATTCAGCCCCAGATTATGGGCTTAAAGGGTTTGCTTGAGAAATTTATCGATCACCGCAAGGAAGTAATTATTCGGCGCAGCAAATTCGAACTTCAAAAAGCCAAAGACCGGGCTCATATTTTGGAAGGCCTCAAGAAAGCTCTCGACCATATTGATGAGGTTATTAAGATCATTCGGGCGTCGGATTCCAAAGAGGATGCGGCGGTAAATCTGATCAAGAAATTTAAATTTTCCGACAAGCAGGCGGCGGCCATTTTGGATATGCGCTTGCAGGCTTTAGCGGGGTTGGAACGCAAAAAGATCGACGATGAACTGGCTGAAAAGATGGCGATCATTGCGTATTTGGAAGATTTACTCAAGAGTCCCAAGAAAATTTTGGGCGTCGTCAAAACGGAATTTAAAGAGATCCAGGAAAAATACGGCGATGAACGGCGCACGAAAGTCGTTAAATCCGCTCTTCGAGAAATTGGCGAAGAAGAATTGATTCCCGAAGAAAATTCTCTTTTCATGATTACCCGCGACGGCTATGTGAAGCGCATGGCGCCGGATATATTGAAGTCTCAAAAGCGAGGCGGGAAAGGTTTAATGGGCATGGCCACCAAAGAAGAAGATGTCATTTCTCATTTCTTCTTGGCCAATACTCACGACAGCATTTTATTCTTCACCAATTCGGGCAAAGTTTTCCAAACCAAAGGTTATGAAGTGCCCGAATCTTCCCGTCAGTCAAAAGGGAAGGCCATTGTAAATTTCCTGCAGGTTTCGCCGAGTGATGTCATTACGGCGATTGTCCCGATCCCGAAAGACCAGAAACGGATGTATCTTTTCATGGCCACGGACCATGGCGTGATTAAAAAAGTGGAGATGAATGCTTTCTCGCAAGTGCGCCGCAACGGCATGATTGCCATCAAACTCAACGGCGATGACCGATTGGGCTGGGTTTTGCCGACCTCGGGCGACGATCAGATTTCATTGGTCACTTCCGGCGGGAACGCGATTCGGTTTAAAGAAAAAGATGTCCGGCCGATGGGCCGAGGCGCTTCCGGCGTCATTGGCGTGCGTTTAGAAAAAGACCAGCGCGTGGTCGGGGCCGACGTGATTCCTTCCGGCGCGGAAAAAGGTCTTAATTTATTGGTGCTTATGGAAAACGGTTATGGCAAACGCTCTGATCTCAAGGCTTATAAGATTCAAAAACGGGGCGGACACGGTATTATGACCGCTAAATTGACACCGAAGACCGGGAAATTGGTTTCGGCCCATATGACTTCAGAAGAGAACAAAGAAATTATCGCCGTTTCACTCAAGGGCCAGGTTATTCGAACATCCATCGGCAGTATTTCTATTCTTGGCCGGGCCACGCAAGGTGTGCGGGTCATGCGCCTCGATACGGGGGATAAGTTAGCTTCCGTAGTGGTCTCATAATCAGTATAATGAAGGGGTGGAACCAACTTCCGTCCCATTGGAAGGATTTCTTAACCCCGAAGCTGTGGTCGGGGAGTTTGGTATTACGCTGGGCATGAATATTGCCGACTTTGGATGCGGCGCCGGCCACATCGGTATTTTAGCGGCGCAATTAACAGGCCCAGACGGACATGTTCTGGCTTTGGATATTATGGAAGACAAGCTTGATAGTTTTAAAGCCCGGGCCAAAGCATCGGGTTTAGAAAATGTGGAAACCAAACGGGCCAATTTAGAAGTGCTGGGCAACACCGGCGCGGGCGATGATTCTCAAGACATGGTGCTGCTTATCAATATTCTTTTTCAGTCGAATAAAAAACAGGACATATTAAAGGAAGCTAAAAGAGTTTTAAAACCAGGCGGTTCGGCGATTTTAGTGGAATGGAAAAAAGGCGGCGGGGGATTTGGCCCGCCCAATGAACTTCGGACCGATGCCGGCGAAATGCAGGCGATTTTTGCTTCTGAAAATTTCACTTTTGTCCGCCAGTTAAATGCCGGACAATTCCATTACGGATTAATCTTTAAAAAATAACCCCGGTGAATTCCAACAGACTCATGTATATCTTGGTCGGGATTATCGTCGTGGCGGTCTTTATTACCGTCGTTTTGGTTTTGCGAAATGTCGGTAGTACCACAGCCAAGCCGGTCACGCTTCAATTCTGGGGAGTTTTCGATGATCATAACGCTTTCGACAAAGTCATTGCTAATTTCAAAGCCCAAAATCCAGGCATTGATGTTAAATATCAGATGTTCACGTTCGAGCAATATGAGCAGGGATTCTTAAATGCCCTGGCGGCGGGCACCGGTCCGGATATTTTAATGATTCACAACACCTGGTTACCGAAGCACGGCGACAAATTGATACCGATGCCGTCGACCGGCGTGCCTGATACCAAGAATCCATTTACGATTCAAAATTTTAAGGACCAATTTGTCGATGTGGCGTACAAAGACTTGGTTTATAACAATCTGATCTATGGCATGCCTCTTTATGTTGATACGCTAGGTCTTTATTATAATAGAGATCTGTTTAACACTGCTGGTATTGCTCGTCCGCCCCAAACTTGGGCTGAAGTCAATGCCGATGTTCAATTGCTGACCAAACTCGATAGGAGTGGAAATATTACCCAATCTGGATTTGCTTTAGGCACGGCTCGCAATATTAACCGTTCGACCGATATTCTAATGGATATGATGATTCAGTCGGGTGTCCGTATGACCGATGACGATAATCGTTCGGCCATGTTCGATCAAACGGTTAATGGCCAGCGTGTGGGCGAAATTGCTTTGCAGTATTACACCAACTTCGCCAATCCTCGCAATCAAGATTATTCATGGAATGACAGTCAGCATTATTCCGTAGATGCTTTTACCGAAGGCACGCTTGGAATGATGGTCGGCTATGCTCATCAAACCCAGATTATCCGTTCCAAAGCTCCGCGCTTGAACTTTGCTTTGGCCCCGATGCCCCAGGCTTCGTTATCCGATATCCGAAATTTCGCCAACTATTGGGCCGTGTCGGTGGCGGCTAAATCAACTCATTCTTTGGAAGCTTGGAAGTTTGTAAATTATCTGGCCTCTAAAGAGGGGACAACGGAATATATTAATGCCACCAATCGGCCCGTCGCGCGCCGTGACTTGATTGACCTTCAGCGTAATGACCCGGATCTGGGTGTCTTTGCGGTGCAAGCTCTTTCGGCCCGTTCCTGGTATCAAGCCGACAACACGGCGATTGAAGGTATTTTTGCCGATATGATTGATGATGTGAATTTTAATCGCTCCTCAATTCCAGATGCCGTGTCGCGCGCCGAATCTCGGGTGACGGTATTAATGCAGAGATAGGGACATGGGGTATGTAGTATGTATTATGGCAAGCCTTACCCCATAATACTTACCCCATAATACATAATTCGTGTTTAAGAACTTATCAAAAATAGTACTCATTACGGTGATACTTATATTCGCTGTGCCTCGTACGGCTTCGGCCGTGGATTGGTTTCCAATCGTTCCTTGTGGGCTAAGTGAGGCAAACGCACATCCTGCTGGTGCAACGAGGATGGATACACTGCCCGATGGTACGAAAGTTCCGCACGATTATCATCAAGATTGTAACCAATGCCTTCTGATTGAGCTTGGCAAGAATGTTATCGACATGACATTTTATGCCATCGTGCCTTCGGTCGGCACGCTCATGTTTATGATTGCCGGTTTTATTATTCTCTTCAATGCCCGCTCCGGTAATTCAAACGGCGTCGCCAAAGGCAGAGAGATTATGAAAAACACTGCCATCGGTATCGCGATAATATTGGGCTCCTGGCTTATTACCAATTTTATTCTAAAAAGTCTCGCTGGCGACCAAGCGTCCGGAACGCCTTGGTATGAAATTCGATGCCGCACCGATGGTATTCAAGGCCTCCTTAATCTGCCCGCTGGCCCGACCGAAACTGGCGTCGTTCCCCCTGCCGTCCCTCCCGCCGTTCCTCCAGCTCCACCTGGCGGTGGCGCCCAGTGTCTTCAAAGCGGACTTAATTTGTGTCAAGGCAAAGCGCCTCAAGGCTGTGCTAATACAAGTTGTAATAAATATGCGGCAATGGCCAACAGTCAGGCCACTGGCGTGGCCACAGCCAATGTCTTAAAGGCTTTTATGGAAGCCGAATCCTCATGCGATATCTCAAAGACCGGCGGCAATTCATACGGACTAATGCAGTTAACTCCACCAATTCCTCAGATGTACGGAACAAGATGTGGAATGTCCAAAGCAGAAGTCGATGGAATTGGTCAGGCCTGGCTGACTAATTCGGCTAATGCCGAAAAAAGTATTTGCATTGCTGCCCAATGGATTAATGCCGTGGCTGCTAGTCAGTGCGGTTCATCTATCCGAAATCTATATGCGGGGTATAATGGAGGCACAAATGGAGTCAAAAGTGGTTGCGCCCCGAGTATTAGTTGCGCCGGACAAACAAGTTGTTCGGGTGAGCCTATGAAGCGGTGGGAATGTTTGTATGACGATACGGCTCACACCCAATGCAATGGCGGCACCGATATTTTAAAAGGATATAATCCCACCCGTAATGCCGCAACTAGAATCATGGCTTGCGTCGTTAATCCCGGATTTTAAATTATGAAAAAAATTATTTTCACGATAATTTTGGCGGTGATAGCAGGAATTGGTTTTTGGACTCATGCAGATGTCGCTATTCCTAGTACCAATACTTTCTATTATGTCTTTCATCTCTATTACGACACGGGCAAGCTTGTGGCTGACCGAGATTTTAAATTTGTTTACGATATTATTCCTGGCGACTACATGGCGGATGCACTAAATACTCAATTCCCATATCGGGGCGAGGTTATAAATATGGTTGGAGCGGTGGCCGACAATTTCACGTTCGATCCCAAACAAGGTAATCCTAAATTTACTGTCGGTAAGATTTCCGTCAAAGCGCCATATGTTGCCGACGGCCAGAGGGTGGTTTTTTACGATAATCAAAATCAGCCAGTCCTGACCATTTCGGTCAGCGACAGTTCTTTCTGTAATGATGATGGCATTTGTAATGCCGACCGGGGAGAGGATTCATTGAGCTGTCCTAAAGATTGTAAGCAATCATTGCCCGCTCCGCCTACTATCACACCGACCGCTTCGCCGGCCAGTTCCAGCGGGCTCTGGGCTGGAATTTTGTACACCATCTTGGGGATTTTGCTTATCGGTCTGGTTTGGTGGCTCTTCAAGCGTCGTCGAAATCAAGGCACATTGCCTCTGCTACCGCCGCCTTTACCCACACCTCCGACCTCTCCAACCCCAAATAATCCAGTATAATGAAGATAATGAGAAAAATCGTAACTTTGGTTGTTTTAATAACACTTGCCCTAGTTGTTGTTATTAATTTTAACCCAACACAAGCTGCGACTTGCACTCTGCAAAGTGTTGATTGGAGTAGCGGTAGAGCCGCAGCCGGAGATTCGGTTGAATTTACAATTGTTGGCCAAAATTGTCAGACTTGGGGCGTTTCGGCCAATATAAAATTATCTGAAGCTGGAACAGAACGGACTCTTGCCTCGATTCCTTTACATTTTCCTGCCGATTCAAGTACGATAAAAAGTTCCTGGACCGTCAATTTGGCAAGAGCCAACTTGATTATGGAAAATGCGTTCTTTATCGAGGCAACTATTGGGGGATCTGGTGTTGGCACAACAGTTTCATCAAATAATACTGGAACAACTAAGTATTTGTATGTCAAAGCTTCAGGCGCAGGATCTGGCAATCCGGTTATAAGTTTTGATGTTAATCCAAAAAAGATAGATGAAAATAGTGTTAGTTCCTTAAAATTTACACTCGGTTTAACTGTTGGCAAACCCGCTGATTTGAAAAGTTTTTGCGATTCCGCTCTTTCGCTTCCCGGAGCTTCCTTCCCTTATATTGTAGTAATCGTAAAAGCGGGGAATAAAGTTTTCAGAGCTCCTGGTTTGAGTGCCGAAGTGGTTGACCCGAATCTTGTAAAACAATTAGACGGGAAAACAAGTAGTTATAAATTTGATTTTGACCAAAATTATAAAGCGGGGAGTTCGGGAACGGTGAACTTTCAGGCGGGTGTAATTTGTTCAGATGCGGGAAAAGTTATAGAGACTTATCGTTTTGATCAGATAACCAAATCATCACTAGTACCTGTAACCATAGGTACTGGCGGAACAAGTCCTGGTGGCGGAGGTACTATTCCTGCCACAGAGGATAAAACATATTCATTCGAAATTACTAACCCGCTCAAGGGCGGGCCGAATGATTTGTTTGACATCATCAATATTGTGACCCAGTGGATTATGTACATTTCCATTCCTTTGGCGGTGCTGTTTATCATGTATGCGGGATTCTTGATGCTGACAGCGGGGCCATTCCCAGATCACTTCCAAAAAGGAAGAGATATTCTCAAATTCACCATCCTTGGTTTGGCGATTATCTTTATTGGTAAAGGATTTGTCAGTCTGATTATCAGCGTTATTCAGCTTGGCGGGGAGAGTCCTCCGACAACGCAGATCCCAAATAATGCCGGTTCGGGAGGAAATAATGCCGACCCGAGAGTATGCGGCCCCAACTTTACTTGTGGGAATACAAGCAATGTCTGTCGAACCAATGCAGATTGCGACGGCTCCCCCAAAGATATTGGCGGTAATTGTTCACAAAAATCTGAATGTATGAGCGGTCTGTCATGCAGTAGAAGTAATATCTGTATATATCCAAATGGAAATCGTGAGGGAGAGCCATGTTCTGCGGGTGCTGATTGTGTCTCCGGTCTGGTTTGTAATGGCCCAGAAATAAATGTTTATGGCCGAGAAATGTTAACTTGCGTACAACCGTTATGTGTGGGAGGATTTTGTAGGAATAAACCCGGGGTATCTTGTAAAAATAATCCATTAATTTGCAGTGAATAATCATTGTATGAAAAAAATGTTTACCAAGCTGTCAGCATGGGTCGGGGGATTGTTTTTGTGGATGGTGCCGGTTATGACCAAGGCCGCGACCATGGAAGAATCTTTAGAGACGGCGCCAGGTGTGAATCTGACCATTCAAAGTTTATTTGGTATTGTTGCCGGTTTGGCTTGTTGGGCGACCAGGTTTGTAACTATAATCATGGTCGTGATGATTGTCTGGTACGGATTTCAAATGCTGGCCTCCCAAGGGAATGAAACAAAATTTACAACCGCCCGAAAGAGCTTAAGTTATGCTGTAGTCGGCATAGTTGTGATTTTGGGCGCCTATACGATTATCTCAACTGTGGGTTATGCAGTCAGTAGCGCCGGAACCGGTTCCAGTACTGGGTCTTGGTTTGACTACACTCCGCTTGGCAGTTGTTCATAATTAACAATGATTAAAAAATTTAAAAAATACATTCTGGCGATTCCGGCAATCTTAACAATGGTTTTCGTGGCCTCTTCTGTCCTGGCTGCTTTACCAGTTGGCAATCCTATTACTTTTGATACTGTCGACAATACTGTTTCTATAATTTTTGATTTTCTTATGTACTTGAGCGGTTTCGCCATGGTTATCGCCGTCGTACTGTCGGGGTTGTTAATGATTTGGTCCCGGGGCGAGGAGGCTAGCTTTAAAAAAGGTAAGGATATGCTCCGAACGACCATCTGGGGTTCGGCCGTAATCTTGGGCAGTAGCTTGATTATTAATATCGTTACATCAATTGTCGATGGGACATTTTCTTTTGCCCCGGCCGAAGATATAGTCGCCACATTAGCTAATTTCATAATTGGCTTGTCGGGCGTAGTGATGGTAGTCTTCGTGGTTATTAGTGGTATAATGATGATGACGGCGGGAGCGAATGATGAAAAGTTTAAAAACGCCCGAAAGATGCTGACCAACACCATTTGGGGTTCGTTGGTGGTTATGGGTGTGGGTGTAATTTTAAACACAATCTATTCCATTGTTGTTACCGGAGCGTTCTTTTGTCGATTATCATTGTTGGGCATCTGTCTTTGGAGATAAGTTATTAAAACAAATATGAACAGATTTTTAAGTAAAATTTTGAAAGGGGGTGGCTATGAATAAACTTAAGCAATTAGCATACGCGGGATTGGCATTGGCACCCGCCAGCCTCCCGGTGGGTGGAAACGCAGTTACGCTTTCTACGGCACAGGACATTATCCAGCGAGTGGCTCAGTTCTTGATTGTCATCAGTATGGTTATTGCCGTGATCATGATTGTTTACGGCGGTATCCGTTGGATGATTGCATCCGATCCGGCAGAAGCTAAGAAGATTGTTCTGAACGGTATTATCGGTGCGGCAATCGTCTTGGCGGTTGGTGTCATTTTGCAGACTGTGGCCGGTATCGTTACTTTCCAGGCTTTCAGTTAGCGAATCTTATAAGAAATGAAATATATAACGCCGCTTTCGCGGCGTTATATATTTCATTGAAAAAGTCCTTAAAAATCGGTATAATATCTCAATTGCGGGTATGGCGAAACTGGCAGACGCGCCAGCCTTAGGAGCTGGTGGGGGCAACCCTATGGAGGTTCAAATCCTCCTACCCGCACAATTAGACGCAATTTATTGCGTCTAGGGAGGATTTGAATGCCGGAGCGATGTCGCACTAGTAAGTGCGACCGCGAGGCGGGGTCGCGACCGTGCGAGGCTGGCCGAGCACGAGTGGTGACCTAATCCTCCTACCCGCACAAAAATCAAAAACCACCTGATAGGTGGTTTTTGATTTTATCAGATATACGGGTTCAGCTCGGTAGGGAATAGATTCGGCGAGCGGTATATGGAATCGAATCTCTTGCTGGTGCTAGCGCCATCGGTAAAGTTTATAGTCCGGGTGAAGTAAGCTTTCATAGAACCATCGGGCTTGATGTCGTATTGATATGGCCCGTCCACAGTAACCACTCGGCCGTCGCTCTTTCCGTAAATTTCAAAGATTAAATTACTGCCGCTAATATGGGTTTGTAATAAAACCGGGCCGGCTGTGTCGTTGATAAATCTTAAATCACTGGAACCGGGATAAATGGTGGCATCGAATCCTTGAGGTTCGTAATAGTGGACCGGAAAGGCATGAGGCTTACGTTCAACAATTGGGAACCCAGCTCTGATCGCTGCCCGGAAAAGAGTAGTCGAGACTTGGCAAATACCGCCGCCGTATTCATATTCAATCTTGCCATCTTTGATGACTTTTTCAGGCACATAACCGACTGAAGCGACCACATCGCCCAGGTTAGCATTAAAAGAAAATACTTCATTGGGTTTAATAATCAGACCGTTGTATTTTTTTGAAGAGACTTTGATATTTTGGATGCGGGCGAGGGTTGAACCGACAAAACTTGATTCACCGACAGCAATGCGTCCGTTAAGGCCGAGCGAATTTATTTTTTCAGCGGTGATGGCCGGTTCAGTGATATTAGGAGTGAGCACGATTTCCGTTTTGTTAGCGAGAAATCCGCGTCGAAGTTCAATCGTGGCGGCAGAAACATTAAGCTCCTGGCCCTTTTGGGCTGGCGTTATAACAACAGCCGTGCCGTTATCAATGATAAACTTAGCATCGACAGGATTTCGGTCTGTACTTTTGGCCAGACCAATAACATAAGTATCGAGCGCGCTGGTAAAACGGACATCTTTCTGGCCAGTATAATCGCGAGTGTAAGTTTCTGTCCAAGTGGCTAGGGTACCTTTTTTTATAAGAAACGTTTTATCGCCGATACGAACGATTGTATCATGACTTGATGCCCTATCTACCAAAGCGCTTATATTTTCAACTGGTATTGATGACTGCGGAGAAAGAGTTTTGAGATAGGCGATTACGCCCAGCGGGAAGCAGATAAGTATAATAGCCCCGGCGATTATTAGCCGGGAGACGAGAGTTCTAAAGTGGGGTGAGCGGGGCATGAGAAATCAGCCGGAGATTTTAAGTTTTTTAGTCCGGATTTTTTCTAATTTCGGAAGCCGGACAGTAAGAATACCGTTCTTGTAGCTAGCCTTGGCTGCTTCAGGGTCAACATCTACCGGTAAAATAACCGCTCGCGAGAATGCGCCCCAGTAAAGCTCACGATGGAAAAATCCTTCGGCGCTGACCTGTTCTTCGGCTTTACGCGTGCCTTTGATGGTAATCATGTCCTGAGTAACCTGGATATCGATATCTTCTATTTTGGCTCCGGCGATAGTTGAACGAATAACAATATCATCATCGGTTTGGTAAACATCCACCGTTAGATGGCCCTCGTCTTTTGTTTGCTGGCTTTTTTTACTGGCCGTCAACGAAACGGGGTACCCGCCCGACTGAACGTCCGTTCGGGCTGGTTCGGAATCCTGGTTGTTGTCTGAAAAGAAGTCTTGCATGGTGTTATACGTATTTAAGTGACGGATATTTCTTTTTCCGCGGCGGCGGATAAATGAGGAATAGCTCGCGGTAATCTTTTCTTAATCTTATCAAATAACAAGAAAACAAGAAATGCCATCACGCACAAGAGGCCAACTGATAACATAAGTCCGCGAAGCTGGTTATCGGCCGCGGCCAGGAAGATGTTGAAAGTGAAATGGAATAACGTGGCCACTAATAATCCGACCACCAGTAATTTTTTGCGATGATTTTGGAAGAACCAGGACAGAGCAAGGAAATAACCAACCAAGCCCGATGATAAAGCATGGAGCAAAGTGGCGCCTATCGAACGCAAGGCCCATACGACCATAACTACATTAAGACCTTGAGAAATATTATTGAAAAGATAAAGAATGTTTTCTATGGCCGCAAATCCAAGACCGGCCATCATCATATAGATCATGGCATCTACCGGTTCGTCAAAAGCCGAATCGGTCAAAGCAATAAGCCGAACCGCGTAATATTTAACAAATTCTTCCACAAAAGCGGCCCAGAGGAAAAATAACGAACCGTCGGCTACGAAATAGTTTACTGGCCCAAGATTGTGTATTTGCGAAAAACCCATTTGAAAGATAACGGCGATAGGGGAAATAATGATACCCATCAAAAATGTTTTTGCAATCAGAGATTTTGGTTCCGGGTGGCAGTCTTGATGATAAAAGAAAAACATCCAGACCAGACTGGGTAAAAGACCGAGAGCAACAAGTATAACTGCTGTTGCAGGAGACATCTAGACTTATTATAAGTCTTTTTGAGAAGGGTGGCGAATTAATCAGGCCACCCGCCTAAATTTTTAGACCATGTCCGCAAAATACCAAAGGCATTTGTCTAAAAACTTAGGCGGGCCACTTTTCAACCATGAGGAGTTGTTTGCCTGGTATCGGGAGCTTAGAATAAATCTCTTCGGTAACGAAAGGCATTAAGGGGTGGAGGAGTTTGAGAGAAGTGATTAAAACATAAGCCAGCGTGTCTTTGGTTTCCTGGTCGGTTTTATCTTTTGATTCTTCAAGATATTTATCGGCAAAATCGTGCCAGATAAAATCGTAAAGAATGTGAGCGACCTCGCCAAATTTGTAGGCTTCAATATTATCGTTCACTTCTTTAATTGTCGCTTTGGTTTTGATTACAATCCCACTATTTTCGGGCTGGATATTCTCAAATTTATAATCATCGCCGACTTTTAACAGAACATAGCGAGTGATGTTCCAGAGTTTATTGGCGAATTTTTTTCCGGCCAAAACATGTTCTTCGGCCCAGTGAATATCTTGGCCACCCATGGCTTGCCAGATTAAACCAAAGCGCATGGCGTCAGCGCCGTATTTTTCAATTAAAACCATCGGGTCAACTCCAGTGCCCAAAGATTTGGACATGCGTTGGCCGGACTTGGCTAAAATCGTGGCATGAATGATAACATCGGAAAAAGGCGCTTGGCCGACGAATTCTTCGGAGGAATAAATCATGCGGGCCACCCAAAGATTGATGATGTCTCGCGCGGTTGACAGAACTTGAGTCGGATAAAAAGTGGCCATATCTTTTGTCTTTTCCGGCCAACCCAAAGTAGCAAACGGCCAAAGCGCCGATGAGAACCAGGTATCTAGCACGTCATCCACACCGTCAATCGGGATTTTGTGGCCCCACCAAATCTGACGGGAAATACACCAGTCGCGGATATTCTCCAGCCAGTCAAAATAAACCTTTTCCCAGCGTTGGGGGTGGAATTTAACTTTGCCGTCTTTGACATCCTGGATGGCTTTCTTGGCTAATTCTTCCATTTTCAGGAACCATTGTTTTGAGCGCAGAGGTTCAATAATGGAATCACAGCGGTCGCAGCGGGCGACATTGTGGACGTAATCTTCAATTTTTTCTATTAAGCCCAGCGCTTCCAGCTCGGCTACTACTTTTTCGCGCGCCTCCAAAGTTTTGAGGCCGGCAAATTTTTCTCCGGTAGCGTCGGTCATTCGGCCGTTCTCGTTGATGATCTGCAGGAACTGTAAATTATGATCAATGGCGATAGCTTCATCGGTAGTGTCATGATTCGGGGTGACCTTTACAGCGCCAGTGCCGAATTCTTTTTCTATTCGTCGGTCTTTAATAATCGGAATTTCTCGGTTTTGAATCGGCAGAATTAATGTTTGACCGACTAATTTTTCGTAGCGCTTGTCTTCCGGATTAACAGCCACGGCCATATCGCCGAGCATTGTTTCTGGACGGGTCGTGGCCACTGTTACGAAATCAGAGGAATTCTTTATTGGATATTTGATATACCAAAGCTTGCCTTTTTCTTCGGTGTATTTAAGTTCTAGGTCAGAAAGAGAAGTGTGACAGCGCGGACACCAGTTAACCACCCGTTCGCCCTGGTAGATCCAGCCCTTGTCCTGATAATTTTTGAAAGCTGTTTCCACCGCTTTCACGTAGCCCGGGTCCATCGTAAAACGGGTGCGCGACCAATCCATACTGGAGCCGATCTTTTTCAGCTGGTCTAGAATAATATTTCCGTATTGGTCACGCCATTCCCAGACTCGGGCCAAGAATTTTTCCCGGCCGAGCTCATGGCGGGAAGTTCCTTCTTTTTTCAATTGTTTCTCCACAGCATTTTGAGTGGCGATGCCGGCGTGGTCAGTGCCCGGTATCCAAAGCGTTCGGTAGCCTTCCATTCTTCGCTTTCGGATGAGCATGTCCTGGATGGTCGCGTTCAAAGCATGACCCATGTGGAGCGAGCCGGTGATATTCGGCGGCGGCAGAGCAATGGTAAATGTTTTCTTACGTTCTCCAGGCAAATTGTCAGGATTAAAAAAACCGCTCTCTTCCCAGAGCTTATAAATCTTGCCCTCTACTTCGGCCGGGTTATAGGTCTTCGGTAATTCTTCGGGCATTTGCCTTTATATTACTATAAAATCAGGTTTTTAAAAGCCGAGATTAGGCTTCATATCAACGTTCTGCCAGCCGGTGGAACCATTTTTCTGATAGGCAAAATAACCAGCCAAAGCAATCATGGCGGCATTGTCGCCGGTATAAGCCAGAGGCGGATAAGAATAAGTCAGACCATTTTCTTCGGCCATATTTTTGAAGGCGGTCCGTAAAGCGGTGTTGGCCGAGACGCCTCCAGAAAGAAATATCGCTGAAACTTCTTTTTCTCGGGCCGCTTGTTTGGTCTTTTGGATCAAAACATCCACGGCCGCTTCCTGAAACGAGGCGGCGATATCGGCTTTGACTTGTTCATCAATGGCGACTCCTTTTTCTTTCAGGTCGCGGAGTAAATAAAGGACAGCGGTTTTTAATCCCGAATAACTAAAATTAAAATTCTTGGAATGAAGCATGGGGCGGGGGAGAGGAAATTTTTTTGGGTTGCCTTTTTCGGCGATTCTGGAAATCTCTGGTCCGCCCGGATAACCCAGACCGAGCAACCGGGCCACTTTATCAAAAGCTTCGCCGACAGCATCGTCCATTGTTTCGCCGATCAGTTCAAAATCATTATAATCGCGCATCAACACCAGTTCCGTATGCCCGCCGGACACAACCAGATTCAATAACGGGAACTTTGGTTCTTTAAAATCGTTATTTAACCAGTTGGAAAAAATATGGCCTTCCAAATGGCTGGCGCCGATTAGTGGTTTGTCGTGAGTCATGGCAATCGTTTTGGCAAAAGCAATGCCGACCAAAAGGGCGGGCCCCAGACCGGGGCCGTGGGTGACGGCAATTAAATCGATTTCTTTTTCAAAATTGGCAATACCCGCAGTTTTTAAAGCGGTTTCAAAGACGTGAGAAATATTTTTTACGTGTTCGCGGGCGGCCAGATTCGGCACCACGCCGCCGAATTCCGCGTGCAGTTTTATCTGCGAAGAAACGATGTTGGCCCGAATCTTAATCTCTTCCGGACTTTTACCCGTCCTCGGCCGAGCCGAGGCGAGGTCGGGAATGTCCAGCACCGCTACTGCCGTTTCATCACACGATGTTTCAATCCCTAGGATCATCATAAGAATGAAATTCTAGCATTTTTAGTTGATTTTATCCAGTTTTTATGAGATAATTTACGTGATTTATAAACAGTTAAATGTTGTCTGTACTTTAAAAAATGATATACTTGAACTACGGATAAGGGGTAATTAGCATGTGCCCGTAGTACTAACGGCGCTATCGTCTATCGGTTAGGACTCATGATTTTCAATCATGCAAGGCGGGTTCGACTCCCGCTAGCGCTGCGTGAATCCAAGAAGCCAAGATTATAAAGCAGCATTAGTTCTTCGTCTCGAAGGCAAGTCTTATGGAGAAATCAGGCAGATATTTAATTTGCCTAAGTCGACACTTAGTACTTGGTTCTCCAATCTTAAACTAAACAAAGAAGCCAAGAAAATTCTCGAGAATAAAACAAAAGAAGGTTATTTGAAATTGATCGAATTCAATAAAACCAGAACCGTAAATATTAAAAAAGAGAACGAGGATATTAGAAAAAATTATGAATTTCGGATCAAGAGATTAAGCGATAGAGAACTGATGATTATTGGAGCCGCTCTTTATTGGGGTGAGGGTTATAAAAATTTTAATCCAAAAAAGTTTTCATATCCATATATTTCCTTTGGCAATTCTGACCCCCAAATGGTACTGATCTTTATAAGCTTTCTTGAAAAAGTCATGTGTATTTCTAAAGATAAGATTCGGGTTCAAGTCATGATTTATCCTAATTTAAATCCTAGTAAATCGGTTAATTACTGGCAGCAACTCACCCAAATTCCTAAGGAAAATTTTCGTCATCAGGTGGCTCTGAGCAGGGCCAGTTTAGGGAGACGATCAAAAAATTTATTACCATATGGGACACTTCAACTCCGTGTAAATAAAAGACAAGAATTCTTTAAAATTAG
>CAIKUK010000006.1 GCA_903830625.1 Candidatus Yanofskyibacteriota bacterium | reverse complement strand
AGAAATGGAATCAGATATCGCCATCATCACCGCCAGCTATTACGATGAGCTGATGAACAATCCGACCAAAGCGATTGAATATTATAAAAAAGCAATCAGCCTAGATCCTACTAATCAGACGGCAAAAAATCGTTTAGCGGAATTAATTAAGCAAAAATAAAAACTATAATTATTATGAAGAAGATTATTATTATAGCGTTAATGTTGATCTTGGGGTTTCCGGGGATGACTTTGGCCGCGGGCGAGAGCGTCTCCATCGAATATTACCAAGTCACTCTGCCTGATTATTTTTATCCATCCACTTTTGACAATCTTGTTCTTGATTTTATGGTTCTTCCGGAGACAACCGATACATTGAAAGATTTGGTTGTGAAAAATGACGGGTCCGCTCGTTATATCTACGAAATTAGTAAATTGGTTTTGTGGGAAGATGCCGGGATGCCTGGGTTCCAGGGATTTGCCGTCGACAATCCAGTCGGCGAAGCGGAATATTTCAACGGCAATTGGGTTTTTACGAACGTTAATTCCGCCATTACTTCCGCCGGAAAAAGATATTTCGTTTCCGTGGAAACCAGAAAGAATGGTACCGCCGCAAAATCATTCCAATTCGCT
The DNA here is from genome assembly GCA_903830625.1 of Candidatus Yanofskyibacteriota bacterium. Classification (GTDB taxonomy): domain Bacteria; phylum Patescibacteriota; class Minisyncoccia; order 2-02-FULL-40-12; family GWA2-44-9; genus 2-01-FULL-41-21. The sequence continues at coordinate 955 of CAIKUK010000006.1, read as the reverse complement.
ATCCCTGTTTACAATGATGCCAATCTCAATGGCCGATACGACGCCGGCGATGAAGGTATTTTCTTGGACTCCGGCCTCGGTTTCCCGATGACAAAAGTTACTAGTGAAAAAGGCGTTGCTTTCAAAGATTATTTAATGGATATTCACGCGCCTGTCTCTGTCATCACCAATCTCAAACAAGGTCAGGTGATTGATAAAAATTATTTTTCTATCCTTGGCGCTTCGAAGGATCAAGGCTATTCCGTCATGACAGTCGAACTTTGTGTTGATGATGTTTGCCACGCTGTGCCGGAAAATAATAACAATTATCTCACCTGGCAATATGATTGGACCGCTATTTCCGACGGCGTCCATATCGTTTACGCGAAGGCAACAGATGTTAACCAAAACAGCGCCGAGTCCGAACGCTATACTGTTTCCGTTGAAACCACGCCCGTCGTTGTCATCCCGCCAGTCACTCCTCCGACAGACAATCCGCCTGCCACAGCCATCGATTACACAGTCGGCCGCTGGGTCAAGCTAGCCGACCAAAAAGCTGTTTATTTCCTCGATTCCAGCAATACTCGCCACGCTTATCCGACAGAAAAAGTTTGGAAGAGCTATTGGGGCAATGATTTTTCAAAAGTCACCACTATTTCCGCGACAGAGATGGCCAGCTTTGAACTTGGCCGCAACGTTCCTTTCAAAGAGGGGACTCTTATGAAAATTCCTTCTGTTCCAAAAGTTTATTACGTTTACAATAACGCGGTAATTGGTTGGGTTAAATCTGAAAACGCCGCGAATGTTCACTTTGGTGCCGGTTGGGCGAAGACAGTCGTTGATTTACCAGAATCATTTTTTACGGACTACTCCACGACTGGCCCAGATATCGACGCCCAGATTTATTTGGACGCGAATTAAAAAAAACTTATCCACAATACACAAACTGGTGTCGACGTAACTCGACACCTTTTTT
>CAIKUK010000005.1 GCA_903830625.1 Candidatus Yanofskyibacteriota bacterium | reverse complement strand
ATTTTTAACTTTTATTTCTTATTTTGATGCCATCCGCGCCCCAGGTAGCACTTTGGACTCCGATTTAGCTTATCTCAAATCAAAGAGTATTGATGGTATTCGCATTTTTCCAAATTGGTGGGGTTCATATAGCTCAACAAATCGGCCTCATGACACTCTTATGGATCCGACCAATGGGACGCTCCGGTCCGCTCAACTGGCAAAACTAAAAAGTGTTATTGAAAAAGCTAACGGCCAAGGTTTAGTGGTAGATGTCAGCTTCGCTAAAGAAATTGAACCGGGATTTTCTATCGCTAATTACAAAAAAGCGATTGTTTCTGCGGTTCAAGCCCTAAGTGGCTATAAAAATATTTTTTACGACATCCAAAACGAATATAACTGCAATGGCTTAAGCGATGGGGATATTTTAGACATCCGCAACGCTATTAAAGGAGCGTCTAGTTCTGCTTTGGTAAGCGCCTCTGTTGCCTGCGAAGCCACTCCGTCACAAGCGGTATCTATCGCTAATAGCGCCAATTTAGATATTATTAACTATCATGATCAAAGAACTTCGGGCTGGTATAGTCAGACAGGCGCAAGAATTGGAAGTGTTATACCAGCCAGTAAACCCATTTATTTTGGCGAGCCGGAAAAATGGACATCGGGTAGTGGTCTGACCGCTGACAATTTAATTACCGCCGTTACGCAGGCAAAAAGCGCCGGTGCCGCGGCTTGGACTTTTCATACCAAGGCGGCATACAATCTTGGAGCAAGTAGCATGCAAAGTTCTCTGGACGCAGGAGTAGAGAAAAGATTCCTTGATACATTTTATTCAAGACTTTCTGTAACTGCTTGGGGTTCGGGTGGCGGTACTGCGCCACCACCAGTAATTCCTCCTCCTGGAGGTGGTGTTCCATCTGACCCAGTCATTCCTCCTGCCCCATCAACCGAAACTACTATCACTTGGATAGATCCTCTAGTCGTCGCACCGAACAGTAATATCGTCATTACTGGAACGAATTTAACTGATAAGGCTCAGATAGAATCTTACACCGGAACAGTATTTAAGCCCACTGGCACTCTCAATACTGATAAGACTCAGTTAACCGTTAAAATACCGGCCGATGCCGTTGATGATGAATATTCAGTAGCTGTCATCGTTTCCGGTGAAGTGGTTTGGAGTCCAATGAATATCAATGTTAAACAGAGTGCAAAACCTGCCACTGCAAGCACCACGTTGCCAGTGCCAAGTTCCGGCTTGCCTACCGACTTGGGTAAGTTAATTTCGGCCATATTTGTCTGGTCGCTTGGAATCATCGGCTTAGTTATCTTTGTCAGATTTTTCTATGCCGGGTTCTTGTGGTTTACGGCCGCCGGAAGCATTGATAGAACTAGTCGGGCAAAAAATATTATGAAAAACGCCGTTTATGGCGCCTTAGTTCTTTTTTCCGCTTATTTAATTCTTAATACTATCAATCCTGACCTGGTCGGCGGTAAATTTACCCTGCCTGGCCTAGGTGGAATTACTCAACCAATCGTCATTCCCCCTTCGACAACTACCACAACTAAAACTCCTACTAATTTTTGCGTAAATAATACATGCACCAACATTGGACTTTACTGCACTAAAGAAATTCACTGCGGAGGTATTGATCCAGCGACCTGCATTAATAGTGTTTGTAGTAATAATAGTAAACCATGCAGTACGATAGCGGATTGTCAGAATAATGCTGCAAATACTAGTGGTGGGGCGACTTGTATTTATACTTTTTGTGATGTTAATGAGGTCTGTCGTACTTACTGTGATGTTAATCACACTAAACCGTGTTTTTACAATACAGATTGTAAATAGTTATCTATCAAATAAAAACCGAGCGATTAGTCGCTCGGTTTTTATTTGATAATTTTTTATTAGTGTAACTGTTTTTTAAAATCCTCTATCTCCTTCACTGCGGTCGGATCAATATTGTTGGTTGTCGCCAGTTCAAGAGCTGTCCAGTGAGCAAGGATAATCGAGGAAATAATTTTTTCGGCCAACGATACCCCGGTCAGCGGTATCATCTCCACTGTGATGCCGTGCGTTTTAAAAAGTTCGGCGGTTAAATCCATCCGTTCATCGGTGTGCGAATCGGATTCATCGCGTAAAAATATACCGTAGAATTTACCAACCCAATCTTTTGCAAATCCGGCAATCTCATTATGGTCCGCTTCGGGGAAACGATTATGAAAGGCCGGCATTTTGGCGGTTTCGTTCAAAATAATCTTCCAGATATAGCCCAACCCATTTAAACGCTCGGAGGTATAAATAAGCGGAATGAATGAACTAATTCGGCTGGCAATTTGCGCGCCTGTATTTTTTAAAGCACTGGCATCAATATTTTGACACACTCCCAATTCGGATGAATCAAAACCGATAAATCCGGCCATGGCCAGCAAGTCATGACCAAGCATCATCCGAGGCGGAAAATCGGTCTGGGGTAAAGCAATGTGTGGAATTTGATTCTGACTGGCCATGGCCAGCAATTCTCCGGCGGAAGCAATAATAACCAAATTAAAGCCTTGTCCCATCGCCATTTTCGCGCCGGAAATAACTTCGGCTGTATTGCCCGAATAGGAATTAGCGATAATAAGTGAATCTTTAAGAGTTTCCACATCAAGCATCGGCAAATCATAATCGGAATGAACGTGAATATCCAATTCCGGCTTGAGCATATTTAAAATATCGGCCGCTAGCCGGGAACCGCCCATACCTAAAACAATAATTTTTTTGAATGCCCGGACTTTGTCTTGACTAACAATTTCCGGTTTATATTCAAACTGTTTGGGAATCCTGACGATACCCTCCTCGTATGCCATAAGTCTGGGGTTTATAAATTACTGACCGATTTTTGATTTGATTTCTTTAATATCGTTACGGATTTCATGAACGAGACCGTAAAGATGCTGGATATCTTTGTCTTCCTGACGCAATTCTTCTTCTGTTTTCTGATCAATCCGCTTGCTAGATTTGAGACCAGAAATGATAATATTTTCGCCAATAAAAAATGAGACGAAGGTGCCAGTCATAAGCATGATGGCAACACTGCCCAACAACCACCAGCCTGGATGAACATGGGGAGCCAAATCTGCTAGTTCCCAGACCGCCCGCCAAAACAAGACAATCGACGCACCCCCTATCAGCGCGTATGGCACGGGGTGATGGCTTAATGCCTGACGAGTCTTGTCTTCCAACCGATCAAAAAAAGAGAATATTTTCATACTCTTATCATATAAAACTTAAGTGTTTTTGCCAACTCCTTAATCAACTATTTCAATACCGGCGAGCTGGCTGTCGCTCGCCGGTTGTCGGCCGTTTGGCTGGTCAGGGCTGACAACGACCGGTGTCGGACATCCTAGCCACTGGTTCGCCTGGTTCTGGCTCCCTGACCTTGGGCGTCGTATCAGAACGGAGGTTGACCTTGCCATTCACGCAGTTGGGGTTGGGGCATGATTTCTTCGACCACCAGTGACCGGTCCATCCTCTACCATTACAGTCGGGACAAGGGCAAGTCATCGCTTTCTTTCCTCCATCATCAAAAGGTACGAAAAACTAGGCCAAGGTTAATTTAGGCCTTTCTGGGATAAAGTCAACTATTTTGACAGATATTGCAAAATAATCAGAACGGGGCTAATATGCAAGCGTCGTCAGACGGGGTGGCAAAGTTGCCATGGCATTGCTGGGAGATGCCTGGGCACACCTCCTTGAACCTCGTCTGGCGGCTAATTTTTTTACAACGAAGCCTGATATTGTCTGGAAATATTGATGGGTATTTTTTCAATCCGGTCTATCACGTTGTTTTTCAGCCACACCTTAACGGCCAGACCATTCATTGTCCCCACGGACCAATTTTGATCAAATATGAAATTGCCAAGACTGTACACGATGTACTTGCCCTTGTATTGCCCGACATCTTCAACCACGTGCGGATGATGGCCGATAATCAAGTCTGCGCCGGCATCTATGGCCTCATGCGCAATCCGTTCCTGAAGAGCATTGTGGACGGTTTGGTATTCTTCGCCCCAATGAAACGACACTACCACCAGAGTCGTTTGGTTTTTCAAGAGTTTAATATCTTTAATCATTTGAGTTTCGTCCAGAATGGCCAGGCCGGCATTTTCTCCTGAAGCCGATAAAGATTCAGGTAAAAGATTTGTATAAGCGAGAAACCCCACATTGGTATCGCCCACTTTTTTTATCACGCCGGCATGAGCTTCGGATTCATTGTGCCCCCCGCCAATATACGAAATTCCGACTTGAGAAAGATTATCCATCGTATCTGTAAAAGCGTCCCGACCATAATCCCAGGCATGGTTGTTGGCGATAGAGACGATATCAAAACCGGCATAAGTCAGGCCGGCAATTACTTTAGGATTGCTTCTGAACGAATAAATACTGCCAACATTGATACCTCGGTTTGAGATTGGAGTTTCCAGATTGGCAAAAGTTAAATCGGCTTCTTTCAAAAAATCGGCAATTTTTTCAAACGGCCAGAGATAATCATTCTTCGCGGCCATAGTATCGCCGACCGAACGCGAAAGCATGGTATCGCCCACAAACAGCATGCTTGCCTCGCCACGAGATGTAGAAACGCTTGGCGCAGACGAATAAGACAAGTTTATGTTTCTCGTCCAAAATTTTCCGTAAATCGCAATCACTAATCCGATAGCCAGTATTAAAACCACGGAAAACAAAATCCACATTCTTGCTTGTTTGCGCCGGCGAATCATTTTGTTTTTAACTTGCCCGCCTAAGTTTTACTTAGTAAAATTTTGGCGGGTTAATTTTAACTTTTGTGCTCGTGATAATCGTTTTATCTCCGCTTCTCGTTTTGAAGCCCTTGACCGGTTTTTACACTTTTCTGTATGCACCATCTTTACTGCCCCATGCGTTCGCGTATAATTTCCGCCCTTCCCTGCCCGATGCTCCTTAAACCTCCGCCTCACATCGGTTGTAATCCCACAATACAAACTGCCGTCCGCGCATTTGAGAAGATAGACTAAATACATTTTTATAACAATAACTATAAACTTTATTAATCGCAAGAACATAATCTAGACTCTCTCTTGCACAATAAAATATTAATGGTACCATAAGCGCGTTAGTCGGGGCCGTCGGTCGACGGGACTGGCTCTCTAAATAACCTTTAATTCCGCCAGCAGGCGGATCAGCCTACTGGCTGAAACAGTTCAATCAACGCAATGCACGCTATGAAAACTCTAAAATTAGCCCTGTTTGTGGCTATCCCATTGGCCTTATTCGCCGTGGTCTCAAGCCAGGCCAGCGCCTACTTTTACCAGCAACAGTCATATCCCCGAGGATACAATCCTTACCAGCAAGTCCGCCCGAATTTGGTTCAACAGATTACCCGGGAGAATTTGAGATTTGTCAGTAATTTCGTTTTTGTTCCGGCCCCGATGTGGAATTACTACCCGTCTTATAACTATTATGGCGGATATGGATACAACTACGGTTACGGATACTAGCCAATAGAAAATTAAAAACCGTCCCGATTAATCGGGACGGTTTTTAATTTAAAGTTACTCGATGAACGTGAGAGCTTTGCCCGCTTTGTTCATCCGGCCCGTTCGGCCGATGCGGTGGACGTAATCGTCGTAAGTTGCCGGCAGGTCATAGTTAATGACGTGACTGACGTCGGCAATATCCAAACCTCGCGCGGCCACATCGGTCGCGATAAGGATTTGAATTTGATTTTCTTTGAATGATTTCAAAGCTTTTTGGCGACGGGCGTGATTCTTATCGCCATGAATGGATTCGGCTTTGAATCCGCGAGCCACGAGCGTGGTGTATAATCTTTCTACGCCATGTTTGGTTCGGCCGAAAATTAAGACTTTCTTGAAACCGGGCTGACCCAGAAGTTCTTCCAATACTTCCATCTTACCCTTACTGCCATTAACCCGAACAATATCTTGGTCGACATTCTTGGCCGTATCCTGAGTCTTGACCGAAATACGAACCGGGTTACGAAGGAATTCACGAATCAGACCTTCGATCTCATGAGAGATAGTGGCCGAAAAGAATAACGTGTGCCGTTCTTTGGGCATGGCCATCATCATCGCCCGCATGTCTTTAATAAAGCCCATGTCCAGCATCCGGTCGGCTTCATCCAAAACAATCGTATTGAATCGGGCCAAGTTAATAAAACGGCGTTCCATTAAATCTTTGATTCGGCCCGGTGTGCCGATAATAAAGTTGTGCTGGCGGCGAAGATTGGAAATCTGATAACCAATACTCGCCCCGCCCACGCAACAGACGGAAAACATCCGCATCCCGGGCGTGAATCCGCGAAGCTCGTCGTCAATCTGAATCGCCAGTTCGCGGGTCGGCACGACAATCAAAATATTTTCTTTCGGATTCAAAAAGACTTTGTTGATTAAGGGAATAAGGAAGGCGGCAGTTTTGCCGGTGCCGGTATTGGCGATGCCAACAATATCATCGCCCCGCAAAATATGAGGGATGGCTTTATCTTGAATCGGCATCGGTTCAACGTAACCTTTACGGGTAATGTTGGCTTTTAAGCGAGAATCAATATTAAAATCCGCGAATTTATGTTCGGGTACGAAAACTTCAACTTGTTCGGTAATAACGGCTTTTTTAACAAAGCGTGCTACATCGATATGTTGGCCTTTGAATCCGCCACGGCTGGAACGAACCGGCCGGCCACCGGGTCGGCGGCTGCCAAAACTGCTAGAACGTCGAGAAAACGACGCTTTATTAAAGCTTCTGGTTTGCATTATTATACTAATTCACTCGCATGAGACCCGGAGATAGAGATTAACTTGCTCGAGATACCACTTGAGATATATTGACTATATTTTAATTATATCAAGAAAATATTACAAAGTCAATAGTGTTTGTGGATATCTCTAAAGTGAGTGGATTAACTGGTCCCCTTTATGTAACAGCTCGTAATCCCGTTTGAAGAATTTTTGGGCAAGATAATAAATAGTCGGGGTAATGAAGAACGCGCCAACAACATCAATTGTGTAATGAAGGTGGCCCAATAGCATGACCGTACCCAAGGCTATTGATAACCCCACAAAACCCCAGCGCAATATTTTATTATTCCAGAATATTAATGCCAAAAGAAATGGCGTGCCGGTATGTCCCGAAAAGAAAAGCCCGCCCGTGTTTCCCCCGCCGAGAAAATTCAGAAAGCCGGTGCTTGGCAAGACTATTTGAGGTTCAAATTGGCCGATGTGCGTTAAGCTGATAAAAATACCGCGAATAATAATAAACAAAGCCAGACTCTTAATTGTGAACGGTATTGCCGCTGGACGCATAGCCAAAATAATAAAGACCAAAATAATTATTAAGAGGGGCCCATAATTGACAACGACATCGACATCGAAAACTCTGACATTGCTTAAAACAATATCCGTTACCGGATTTTTGGCTCTTAGAATCGCGTATTCATTAGTCATGGTGCTCACAATTACGCTAATCACAAAAAGAAAACCCGCCCACAAAGTTGAGGTATAAAAAGCCTTATTGCGCCAATATGTCTTGTGTTTTAAAATAAATTCATCCATAGGATATTCATTTAACAAGCTTATCATCACACATTGTATAAGTTTAGCCAAGGGTTCTTGGTGGTTCTTTTGTTTAAATATGGTATCCTAGCTTCAAGAATCAAACATGATTGACCTATCTAACTTTTCAGGGATTTTGGGATGGGGTATCGCCCACGGGTATTGGTTTATGTTTATCGTGGCTGTAATAGAGGGCCCAATACTGGGCGTAGTCTGCGGTCTCCTCATCCGGCTTGGATATTTCCATTTTTGGCCTATCTACTCTATCCTCATGGCCGGAGATCTAACCGGCGATATAATCTGGTATTACATTGGCCAGCATGGCGTCCACCGTTTTGTGAAAAGATTCGGGCATTTATTTAGTCTGGACGAAAAAAACGTCGGCATTATCGAACGGACGTTTAAAAAACACGAGACAAAGACTCTTATTATTTCAAAAATAACAGCCGGTTTTGGTTTTTCTCTTCTGACGCTTATGACGGCCGGTTCCATTGGAATTCCGTTTAAAAAATATATGATTGTTAATTTTCTGGGCCAGTTTTTCTGGAGCGGATTTGTCATCACCGTTGGGTATTTCTTTGGCCAGTTCTATCAGACCATAGACGAAAGTTTCCGCGTAATGTCTATCGTGGTCTTTGTGGCTATTGTTATAACGGTCCTGTATGGCATCCAGAGATATGCCAAATCGGCGGTTATCCAAAATAAAATATGATCTCTATCATTATTCCAGCCCACAACGAAGCGACGACCATTGCCAAGCAGCTTCAAAATATCCGAGCCCATCTTACGGCTATCTCCTACGAAATTATAGTTTCTGACGATAATAGCACCGACAATACCGTTCAAGAAGCCACTCCCTACGCAGACAAAGTCGTATCTAACCCTGACCACGACAAAGTTGGAATTTCTGCCGCTCGCAACCGAGGGGCACAGGCGGCTCGTTATCCTTTTCTAGTTTTCACCGACGGCGGAGTAGAAATTCCGGACATGAATAATTTTTTTAAAAAATTACTTGATGATTTTGAAAAAATACCCAGAGCTGTCGGGGTAACCGTTAACGTAAGATTTTTCCCTTCGGTTGAAACTTTCATTGATAAAGTTATTTTAAAAACTTTTGACTGGTGGTTTATTTTCAGTAATAACGTCCTTAAAACCGGCGCCGCCAATGGGAAGTTTCAAATGGTCCGGACAGAGGCTTTCAAAAAAATTGGCGGATTTAATGAAAATCTCGCTGCTTCCGAAGATTTTGATTTGTTTAAGCGCCTAGCCAAAATTGGCCGGACTTATTCTGAACCGTCATTAACCGTTTTCCATTCCGGCCGGCGAGCCCATCAGGTTGGCTGGTTAAAATTACTGCCCACTTGGATTTTAAATGGCATCTGGGTCGGGCTCTTTAATCGCTCTTGGAGCAAGAAATGGAAGCCGGTACGATAACTTTGGCTTATGAAAAATATTGTTCTCATTACGGATGTCTGGGGAGATCAGAACGTAAGCGGTGTTGTGACTTGGATTATCAATACAAAAGCCCAACTTGAAAAACTTGACTTCAAAGTTACTGTCATTCATCCGGGTCAATTTAAAAGCATTCCTCTTCCAACCTATCCGGACATAAAAATGGCCCGAGTCACAAGAGCGCATTTAGCATCAATAATTGCTGATACCAAACCTGATTATATTAATATTGTCACTGAAGGATCTTTGGGATTGGCGGCCCGATTAGCCTGTGTTAAAAATAAATGGAAATTCACTTCTTACTACCATACCCGATTGCCAGAATATGTGGCTATCCGCTTTAGGATACTAGGCGAGTTGACAACTTTTTACATGAAATGGTTTCACGAAACCAGTTCGTGTATTATGGTCAGTACCGAAACCCTTAAACAAGAACTGGAACAAAAAGGTTTTAAAAATGTCGCCATAAGTCCACTCGGAGTTAATTTGGAGATTTTTCACAAAAATCAAAGTGCAGAACTGCCAAGTGGTTTAATCCGACCGGTTTTTACTTTCATGGGACGACTGGCCCCGGAAAAAAGTATCGAGAATTTTCTGGATTGCGATTTGCCCGGTTCAAAAATGATAATCGGCGATGGGCCTAGTCGGCCGGACCTTGAAAAACGGTATGGTCAAAAAGCTATGTTTGTCGGACATAAAACCGGAACGGAATTAGCGGATTTACTTTCTGTTTCGGATGTTTTTGTTTTCCCTTCTCGCACCGACACTTTTAGTTTAACTATTATTGAAGCTCTAGCTTGCGGTTTACCTGTTGCCGCTTACGATATCCAGGGACCAAAAAATATCATCACTAACGGTTTTGATGGTTTCTTGGGCGAAAACCTAAAAGAAAACGCTCTAAAATGCCTCGATATTGACAGAGCCAATTGTGTAGGAACTGCCAAGAAATATTCTTGGGATCTGGCTACCTCTCAATTTGTTAAAAACTTAGTGACTATTAATTAGTTTGGAACTGAGTTGAATTAAGCCAGCCCAATTTTTTAAGTTTGATATACACGCTCTGAAAACCAACCATACTGCCCATAAAATTTCGGGGCGGATTGTACCATTTCTCAATCGCCGGACGGCAATCGTTTTCGTGAAAAATCTCATAGGCACCGCCCGCGTCATGAAAAAGTTGAGCTACCGACAAGAGATCTTGAACTGATTCTTCTTTATATTTCGCCCGGACAAACTCGTCGGGATGCTCCAAAGCTATTTTTATTTTAACGAATATATTCTGGCAGGTAACCCAGGGCCATACATATTCGTTGTGATAGCCCTGATGACCTATTGTTCTATATAACATCAGTATTGAATCTGCCGGGTATGGCGGATCAAAGTTTTTCAGACCGGAAACTGTGGCCAGCCGCGCCGTAAGAGTTTGTTCAACTTTTTCCGCTTCCACTGAATCCAGTAAATACATGGCCCCGAAAATAGAAGCCACGGCATCTATCCGGTTATCCGCCTCTGTCGCTTTGAAATATCCATCCTTGCTGTAAAGTTTTTGGAGGATGCTT
>CAIKUK010000004.1 GCA_903830625.1 Candidatus Yanofskyibacteriota bacterium | reverse complement strand
CCCCCCAACCCCCTTCCTTTTTGCCCGCCCGAGCGTTCAGTTTCTGCCGCGCGAAGCGCGGAAATCAATCGGGATTTTGTTCAAAAAAGGTTCGAGCTTCGTTCAGCAATTGCGACCATGGAGTAAATAACAAAAGCCACTTTTAAAAGTGGCTTTTGTTATTTCGTGGAGCGGGCAGCGGGAATTGCACCCGCGACTATTCCTTGGAAGGGAATCGTATTGCTGCTATACTATGCCCGCATTTTTATACTTGAGATAAGACTCCCTGCATCCAACCCATCATTCTACGAGACAACCTTACCCCGTAATCTTTATTACCATTAGCCCTAATAGTAATATGAGCGGTGCCAAATGGCAATTTTTTCCTCTTTACTTTAATCTTATTTTCTCTTCGATCTATGTACACTTTATAAAAACTATCTAGAGGCAACCCCGTGACACTCTGCCAATACTTTACGCAAACTTGTTCATTATTGTCTGGATATAAATGTAATCTGATTGATATATTTTTGTTTGATATTCCAATAATATTTTTAAACCATTTTATTGCAAGTTTTATTACCATCGGGTCAGCGTTGGCAAGTCTAATGCTATCGTAACTTTTTGTCCCCTCCCCAATATAAACACCTAGCCCCAGTAACCAGAGATCTCTTTTTGTAAGACTACCAATTTCTTTTACACCAACTTTTAACAACTCCTCAATTTCTTTTACCTTTTGGTTATGACTCCTTTCAGCAGATTTAATTGGACCATATTGTATTCTATTTAAAACTTCATGATTTGGAGTAAATGGACGGTCTCTAAACCAATTACTCAGTGTGCTTTTAGAAATCCCCAACTTGGCCTGAATCATATTATAAGAATACCCTATATCCCTTAAATTTTGTGCTTGAAGTTTACCCTTATTCATAGCGTCATTGTACCATACTATATAGACCAGTACAATAAATACTCAAAGTTTGAGTCGGCATTTAGCCGGCTCTGGGGGTGGCACTCAATACAAAAATTCAACTATCTTACTCTTTGTCGGAAAATACCACGAGCCGTTGGGGGTATCCTTTGGAAACTTTATTCCACTCCCCTTCGCAGGTAACAAGGTTGAGATGAGCTTTTCCGTCGCTTGAACCAAATACGGTTGAAGCATCCGCTTTCGGGTCAAACCTCCGGATTCCGCTAACCACAAAAGAAATAATTAATCCTCTGTCATCTTCCACATATAATTTGTCGCCGATTCGTAATTTATATAAATCATCAAACGCCGATGCTTTCCCGTCTTTAATCCCATAATGCCCATCTATAACAGCACTGCCATTATCTCCTGGACGCGGACCGAGATTAAACCAGGCAACATTATTTGTATCCTTAGGGATGTCCATCGAGCCATTGTGGGTGAGACCTACGCTTTCAATGGCGGAATCCAAATTTATGCTTGGGATTTTAAGAGTCACGGGCAAACCAATGCTGGGTTGCTCCGGAATATAATCATCATTAATTAAGGCGGGAGCGCTTTGAACCGAATCTTTGGGAACGAAATAAAAAAGGGACGCAGTATAAAGCGAACACCCTATAACGACTACGATTGACAGAGTTCGGTTTGACAATTTCAATAGTAATGGACTTTCTGGTGTAATTATAACATAAAAGTCGCGCTAAAGCGAGACTTTTATTGCTTACAGACTAAGTCACGAAGGAGTTTTATCTTCCCCTGATAATCCTCATGAGAATCACGATGATGGCCACTACGAGAAGAATGTGAATCAGAAAACCGGCCACGTGAAAAGCGATGAACCCGAGAAACCATAAACCGATGAGTATAAGTCCGATAGTTAGAAGCATGTGATTATTTGTTAATTTTACAGGATACCTAAACTAAATCGTACGTTTTCTTAAAACCACTAGAGAAATCGAGATTAATACCAGAAGACCAATGCTAGTAATAATACCCCAAGGTATTCCTGTACCATCGGGTGGAATTCCAGTGTTTGGTAATTGCGGGGCTGGAGTGGGAGTTGGGGAAGAACTCGGGGACGGCGTAGGAGTAACACTAGGTGTAGGAGTCGGAGTCATAGATGGTGTTGGAGTAGCACTAGGAGTTGGCGTAGGGGTAGGTGTAGAAGCTGAACATAACGGCACGGTAATAGTATCTGTATCAGTTGTGACGGTTCCACCGAAAGCCAAGGCCCTTCCTGTTAATAAAGTGGTGCTACCGATGGTAATACCGGAAGCATCAATAATAGTTCCTCTGAATGTGGAATTAGCGCCAAGGGTGGTAGCCGCCGTTGGTGTCCAAAACACATCGCAAGATGATGCGCCGCCGGGCAATGTGACTACGGAGTTGGCCACGGTAGTAAGCGCACCACTAACTCTGAAGATATACGTCCCAGCCCCACTAAGAGAAATTCCTGCTGTACCAATGGAAGCAGCACCTTGTATACAATATACTCCCGGTGTATAAACCCCGATGGCACCATGGGTCGTATCGGTAGCAAGGTCAATTGCCCCAGATGCAAAGGTAAATGTGCAAGCTTGACTATTGAGATTACTCAAAGCACTGCCCTGATCTGTGCCAGCAGTAGAATAAGGAGCGCCACTTCCATAGTTCGTGTGTGTGCCTAAAGGAGCCACGGACGGTCCTGTGGTAAACCCGACATCACCATTAACTGTGGTTGTTGATCCGTTGGTGTAGGTGCTACCAAGAACACCGTAAGATGCCGCTGATCCCAGAGATGGTGACGTCGCCGCGAGCACGTTAATTAATCCAACCAGACCAAACGCTAACGCAACAACTAACACAACCACCGAAACCTTATTGAGTGTTCTCATGGGTAATTAATTATTTTATTAAAACCTTTTCTATATTCTATATTATATCCCCCCCCCTCACGACTTTACAACTTGTCAATCATGATTTATCAACACCCAGTAATATTTTTGTTCTACTTTGATATACTACCGCTATGCCAGAACCTCTCGCTACTAAAATCAGGCCAAAAAGTCTTAAGGATTTTATGGGTCAACAACATTTGGTCGGGCCGGATAAACCTCTGGCCATTGCCATTGATAAAGGCCATCTCTTTTCCTTTATTCTCTGGGGTCCGCCCGGAGTCGGCAAAACCACTCTTGGCCGGATATATGCCAATGCTTTGAAAGCCGATTACCATGAGTTGTCGGCAGTTTCGGCGGGTAAGGAAGATATCCGAAAGATAGTTGAATCGGCAGAGAGTCTGTTTGGTCCGAAAATTATCTTTCTGGATGAAATTCATCGTTTTAATAAAGCCCAGCAGGATTATCTTCTGCCTTTTGTGGAATCTGGTAAGTTGACCCTTATTGGCGCCACCACGGAAAATCCCAGTTTTGAAGTTATTGCCCCTCTCCTCTCGCGGTGCCGAGTATTTGTGCTGGAAGAATTAAGCGATACCGATATGCAGGCAATTCTCAAACGAACCGGTTTTAAAATTCCGAAAGACGCAGGCGATTGGCTGATTTCTATGGCCGGAGGCGATGCCCGCCAAGCCATTACTATGCTTGAAAATACAAACCGGCTTTATGGTTCCATCACTATTGAAAACTTAAAGGATACTCTGCAGTCAAAAACACTTCGCTATGATAAGAAAGGCGAAGAACATTACAATACCATCAGCGCGTTTATAAAAAGCATGCGGGCCAGCCAGCCTGATGCCGCTTTGTATTATCTGGCCCGCATGGTTGAAGCCGGCGAAGACCCGAAGTTCATTGCCCGTCGGATGGTTATCTTCGCTTCCGAAGATATTGGTCTTAAAGACCCTCAAGCACTGGTTCTGGCTAATGCCGTGTTTCAAGCCGTAGATACCATTGGCATGCCCGAAGCTGGTATTAACTTGGCTCATGGCGTGGCCTATTTATGCAAATGTCCAAAGAACAGAGATTCGTATGAAGCTTATCAGCTTGCCTTGGCCGACGTTAAAGAATTTGGCAACCTGCCCATTCCATTAATTATTCGCAATCCCGTCACTAAACTCATGAAAAACCTAGACTATGGCAAAGGCTATGAAAAATACACCAAGGAAGACCTCTTACCCGAAAAACTGAAAGACAAAAAATATCTGAAAGACTAAATCAAAACCCGCACATATTGTGCGGGTTTTGATTTACTGATGTATCGAATCCGATAAGTCAGTTAGAGGATAGCTTCTTTCAAAAGCTTACCCGGCGTGAAACGAGGTTTCTTTGAAGCTTTGATGTGAATCGTTTCGCCGGTGCGAGGATTGCGTCCTTCGCGAGCTTTGCGGTCGGCAACTTTAAAGATACCGAAACCGGTAATGTTAACCTTGTCGCCTCGGCGCATCGCTTTGGTAACTTCTTCAATGAAGGTATCAAGCCATACGAGACCATCTTTCTTGGAAACACCCATGCGTTCCGCCAAGATTTGCGCTAATTGACTCTTCTTTACAGCATTTGCCATATTATTTTAGAACTGACTGGGCGCTATTTTATTAGCTCCAGTGGCGTTCTTATTACTCTTTTATCATCAATAGTACCGACCAGAACTATTGTTTTACTTGGTTATTTAAACCCTGCATTTCAATTCTCTAGGTTTTCCGCGAAAATTGCAATACCCCTGTGGAAAACCTGTGATTATTCAACCAATTGACAAAAACTATTTAAGTAATTATAATGATACTGAGGTAGCACATGACTAATGATTCAGAAGTCATAATGACAGTAGCAAAAAGGCTTCTAAGCCAGGAGGGTCAAACTGAAGTAGAAATCGACCTCGCTGATGGTAATACCAGAACTGCAGTTTGGGCCCTTATTGGTGCCATTGATGGTTCATGTGCAGTAGGAAGGATCAGCAAATCTGAAGCCGAGGAGTTCTACCAACAACTTGAGATGACCAAGGAAGAATCTTCAAGATTTCGCCGCCACCACTAATCACCTTCCACCCGCGAAAGCGGCCGACAGACAAGGCCCGCACGCTTCGCGGGCTTTGTTTTTTTAAAATTATAGAAACTCCTTATAAAATAAAAAATACAAAACCACGATTCGGTAAGCATTTATTTCAATGAACGTGCCAAGTTCCGCGGAAGCCCAGACCCCTCTCGGAAAGTTCTCGCAGGCCAGGAAAAATAAATACCCGTTTTTTAGCGGGTATTTATTTTTCCTCTTCTTGGCCGAGCAGATTCCGAAGGGGTCTTGGTTCCGCAGGAATGGAGACGACGAATTACCGAGCGTATTCCAAGGCGCGAGTCTCCCTAATAACATTGACGCGGATTTCGCCGGGATATTTCATTTCTTCTTCTATTTTGCGCGCCACGTCTTTGGCCAGCTTGATGGCGCCTAAATCGTCAATTTGGGTTGGGGTAACGAAAATGCGCAATTCACGGCCAGCCTGAATGGCATAAGATTTCTCCACACCTTCAAAACTGGTGGCGATTCTTTCCAATTCTTCCAAGCGCTTTAAGTAAACTTCCACCGTATCCTTGCGGGCGCCCGGCCGAGCGCCAGAAATTGCATCGGCGGCCTGAACAATGCGGGCTTCCAAAATAGCATACGGGTATTCGTCATGGTGAGCTTCCATGGCTAAGACAACTCGAGGGTCCATATTGAATTTCTGAAGAACCTTCCGGCCGATTTCCACGTGAGTCCCCTGCACTTCATGGTCCAGCGCTTTGCCGATATCGTGGAATAAAGCGCCTTTCTTGGCGACAGAAACGTCCGCGCCCAGTTCCGAAGCGAGCATGCCGGCCACATGGGTCATTTCCACGGAGTGTTGCAAAACATTTTGGCCAAAACTGGTTCGAAAAGCCAAACGGCCCAATAAGAATGTTAGTTTAGGGTCAACTGGACCGACGCCGGTTTCAAATAAAGCCGCTTCGCCTTCTTCTCTGATTTTAGAATTCATTTCGTCTTTGGCTTTTTCCACTTCTTCCTCTATTTTGGCAGGGTGAATACGCCCATCAGCGATAAGTTTCTCAATAGCCATCCGGGCAATCTGACGGCGAACAGGATCAAAACCGGAAATAACCAAAGCTTCTGGCGTGTCGTCAATAATCACGTCCACGCCGGTCAGGCGTTCAATGGCTTTAATATTCCGGCCTTCTTTGCCGATGATTTTACCTTTAACTTCATCGGACGGCAGACTGACCACCGTGGTCATGGAATCGGAGATATGGGAACCGGCATAACGCTGAACCGCAGTCGTGACAATTTCACGGGCTTTCTTTTCTATTTCTTCTTCATTGTCCAGATCGAGCTTATGAATTTTTCGGTACAGCTCGTCTTTTGAATCTTCTTCAATCTTGGTCGTTAATTCGGCTTTGGCCGACTCGCGATTTAAGCCGGAAATGCGTTCCAATTCGGTGATTTGGCGGGCCCGAGTTTCTTCCACTTGAGTTTTCAAAGCCATCACTTCGCCGGTCTTACTATTGAGCTGTTCTTTTTCTTGGCCTAATTCTTTGGCTTTCTGTTCCAGTTCGGTTTCTTTATGAGTGAGCAGGTTTTCAATACGCGAAAGCTGAGCTAAACGCTCTTTTTCTTCCTTCTTTGATTCTTCTAGGGTCTTTAAAGCCGTGTTTTTGGCTTCAAGAATGATGTCTTGGGCCTGCGATTTGCCGGTATTGAGGATTTGCTGAGCCCGAGACTCAGCCATAGACGACCGTCTAGAGGCGACTAACTGGCGGATAAAATATCCGATGCCCGCCCCGAAGAGTAAACCCAAAACTGCCGCTACAAGCGTTGGTAGAACTATAGTCATTGGTTGTTAGAGTTAGGATAATCATAGGTATTGCCGGCTTTGGGCCTGGCAATGCGCAATGTCTAACTGAAAATTAAAGTAAAACTGGCTTGAGTATACCTAAAATTATGGTTTTGTGCAAATTACTATATCCACACAAAAAGAAAGAACCCCGGCATGGGTTGGCCTTTGGTCAACCATTTTTGCTATACTAAATCCATGCGACCGATTGTACTCACAATTTTGGACGGCTGGGGATATTCCCAGAACGTGAACGGCAATGCTATTGCCAGCGCCGGCACGCCGGTACTGGACGAAATTCTCAATAATTACCCTTCAATGCTTCTGCAGGCTTCCGGTACAGCAGTGGGCATGACTTTCGGCGAATCCGGCAATAGCGAGGTCGGCCACTTAACTTTAGGCGCCGGCCGGATAATATTTCAATACCTGACTCGTATCAACAAAGCGATAGACAATGGCGAATTTTTTAAGAATTCGGCTCTTGAAGAAGCGGCTCAACACGTTCAAAAAAATAATTCCACCTTACATATTGCCGGCCTTTTAACTTCCGGCGCCGTTCATGCTCATTTAGGCCACTTAGTGGCTCTGGTAAAGTTTGCCAAAGATAACAATATACCCCACAAGATCCACCTCTTTACCGATGGCCGGGATTCAGGACTGAAGGAATCAAGCGAAATAATCAAAAAATTATCCGGTCAAATCGGCGGACTGGACCAAGTGGCCACTATTGTCGGCCGGGATTTCGCTATGAACCGAAATAACAATTGGGACAAAACGGAAGTGGCTTATAATTTGCTTGTTAAGGGCGTGAGTACGGCCGGAGAAGATGTTTTAAAAACTTTAGAAGATTACCATAACCAAAATATAATTGACGGAGGTATTCCAGCCACCACTTTTGGCGCTCAAGCCATGAAAGACGGCGACGCCATTGTTTTTTTGAACTTCAGGGAAGACTCCATGCGCCAGATAGTCCAGGCTTTTACCGAAAAAGAATTTGATAAATTCCCGCGCATGCTCTTGAACGATATTTTCGTGGCCGGAATGACCCGATATACGGAATCTCCCCTGCTCCACGTACTTTTTGAACCGCCGGTAGTCAATAACTGTTTGTCGGAAGTTTTAAGCGCCCATAGCAAGAAACATCTCCACATCGCCGAAACGGAAAAATACGCCCATGTCACATTTTTCTTTAATGGTTTGCATAACGAACCTTATCAAGGCGAAACCGATACTTTTATTGAATCTTTGGAAAATCCGATAGAACACCCGGAAATGCGGGCCAGAGATATTGCCGAAAAATTAATTTCGGAATTGGACCGCGGCGGATATGATTTCTATGTTATTAATGTTGCTAACGGCGATATGCTGGCCCACCTTGGTCATCTTGAAGCTTCAATCAAAGGCGTGCGAGTGGTAGATGAGATTGTTGGTCTTATTAAAGAAAAAGTTTTGGGAAAAGACGGTATGATGCTGATTACTTCCGATCACGGCAATGTGGAATCTTTAATAGATAAAAATACCGGCGCCCAAGAAACAAAACATAATAACAATCCTGTGCCATTTCACCTTGTAGCCCGCGAATATGAACGTCGACGAACAAGTGATGAAATAGCCCATTCGCGCGGAGACGCGAATGGGCTATTAGCCGATGTGGCGCCGACAATTCTAGAATTATTAAAAATCGAAGCGCCGGTCGAGATGACCGGCGCGAGTCTGTTGAAAGATCTAGTCTGAGGACGAGTTTTCGGGCTGAACTTCTTCGTCCCATTCCGCCCGGAGGCGATTGGCGGCCTGCCCAAGAATGAGAACGAATCGCTCCGCGTCGCAGTTCAACGGAATGGCAATCGCGCCACGGTCGAGTAACCCCCCGATAGTGGCTATTTCCTGACGAGTACAAACCTTCATCAGGGCGAACACGGCTTCCACTGGATGCGACTTCGGCTTCAGCTCCCTCTCTTGAATCAGCGCACTGAGCGTATCGCAAAGCGAGTCAATCATGCGAATGAGTTCCCGGCGTCTGATCAAAAACGCCTTGTACTCCTGATATACATCCGGTGCAGTCAGCCCGGTGGCTTTCCCGGCTTCGACCGCTCTATCAAACCTCAGATGTTTTGAATTGGGTCCCGCCATTGATCACCTCCAAGTTTCTGTAAAACAATAAGTGCTGCCAGGAACATATCATACAATTATTCCTCCGCCAAGCCGGGATAGTGCAAGTCCGAGTTGCGATTCAATTCTTGAATCGCTATTGCAAATTCTCGGACTTCTACTACCCGGCAAGCATTTTTTTATTCTATGACGCCTCCTCCGATTAACTTGGTACCATGATAGAAAACCGCAGACTGGCCGGAGGTGACGGCACGTTCAGGCTTTTTGAATTTCAAAATGCCTTTTTTATCCAGCACAGCTTTGACGGACTTGGTCCGGTATCGGACTTTTACGTCAAAACGAGCAGGAAAAACAGGTTTATCCAGCCAATTAAAATCGCCGACTTTAGTTTCGCGCGCAACCGCTTTAACATCCGGACCTACATAAATAACATTCTTTTTTATATCTTTGGCGACCACATAATACGGTCCTTTGCCGAGTTTAATGTCTAAACCATGTCGCTGGCCGATAGTGTAATAGTAAACGCCGTCGTGCTGACCAATCTCTTTTTTATCAATCGTCAGAATCTTTCCCTTCTTGGGTTTAATATACGTCAATAAAAATTCTTTCATATCCAACGGCCCGATAAAACAGACGCCTTGGCTGTCTTTTTTTTCAGCATTAGGCAATTTAAATTTTTTGGCCAGCTTTCGCACTTCCGATTTCAGATAACCGCCCAGCGGGAATAAACACCGGCTGATTTGTTTTGGAGTCAACGTCCAAAGAAAATATGATTGGTCTTTGTTTTTGTCCTTGGCTTGCCAGAGCTGTTTGCCTTTTTTAATAACGTAATGCCCCGTCGCGATATAATTGGCACCTTCTTCCAATGCTCGCTTCAAAAATAATCCAAATTTAATTTCTTTATTGCATATCACATCCGGATTCGGAGTCCGGCCCGCGCGATATTCTCGAATCATGTATGAAACCACTTCTTTTTCGTATTCTTTAGAAAAATCCCATGTTTTAAATGGTATTCCTAGTGTTGCCGCCGCTCGCATGGCATCCTCGCGCTCCTGCTTCCAAATACAAGGCATGTTTTGGCCCGTTGGCGACCATTGCTTCATAAAAACGCCAACAACATTAAAGCCCTGCTTTTTGAGTAATGCCGCCGCGACGGAGCTGTCCACTCCGCCCGACATGCCTACATATACAGTTTTACCTTGACGATTCATAGAAACCGTATTCTATCTTAAAATCGCCTCTTACTCAAATTAAACTAACTGGAGATGGCCGTTAAAGACGGCGAGAGATACTGCTGAAGATAACGAAGCTTGACTAGATAACCTTTAGTTTCATCCTGGAGACCGCCTTTTTTGGAAGTTAAAGCGTTAATCCAATCTTGAATACCGCCAATAATGGAAGCGGTCAGAGTGGCATAGACATGATTGGGACCGCCATTATAAGAAGAGGCCAAATATTCCTCCAATTTCGGATCGGTCAATACTTTTTGGCCGTGAGCAGAAATAAGGCCCTTAAGATTCTCGTCGTACAATAATATGGCGGCTTTCATGGAATTAGCATGATCGGCGGCGCCGGTTTTAAAATCTTTTATTAATTTCGCCAACGGATAATTTTTAACAATATTGGCGTAAGTACCAGGGGTAAACTGAAGCCATCCGCAGGCGCTGGCACTATTGCAAGTGGTACTAAAGGCTTGGTCTTGGTTTGCGCCAATAAGCACTCGAGCCCTCTCCACGGTATTCTGAGGATCAATTTCGAATTCAGTGAGATCGGTTTGTTCCAAAATCGGGATACGGCCAAAGAATTCGGAATGCGAAGCAAAAACATCCGCCACCAATGCCCCCGAAATTGCTCGAGACTTCACCTTGGCAATACGGAGATCACTAAAAGCCTTGGCAATAACTGCATCGGTATAATCTTGACCTGATTTAACTAATTCGGATGAATGCAGGTCGGGACTATACGGCACGTATAGCTGATACTTAACAGTTCGTTGGGTAACATAAACGGTTTTACTTTTCCCGCCCGCCTTCGAGGCAGGTACTTTTTTAGCCACTGTTGTATCCGTTTCGTTCGGATAAACATTAGCAATAACCACACTGTGAACCGGCACATTAATTTTGTAGGCCGTGTTCCAACCATTCCAAATGATACCACTTGGACGTTGAAGAATATTAATATTCCATCCGGACGGGGCGATTAATTCGGCCCCGCGTTTTATAACGGTTATTACTTGAATCTTACCGGACGAAGTATCCAGCACCGCCAGAGCGATTTGTTTTTCCGGTTCTTTGAAATTTTTTACCGTCATCGCTAATTTCCCATTAACCGATGTATAACGCGTTTCTGTATAAGCGATGGGTTTATCCCCGACTGTAAGTATAATATCTTTTAAAAGATTTGTGGCTTCAGCAATTTTTTGAGAAATGGTCCAGAGCACCGGCGTGGGAGTTGTTGTTGGAGAAATCACGACCTCAATCTGTTTTTTAGAAAATATACTCACTAGGGAAGAAAGACTTTTGGCTTCCACACGCGAAACACAAAAAGACACCGCAGAGACAGCCGCCAGTGTTAAAAATATTAATTTTGATTTCTTAATTCTCATTTATTACAGATTTTGCTCGATATCAGCCGCTAAGTTTTGAACTTTTTGGGCATAATTGACGCATTTACTAGCCGTGCTTTTTGGACTTCCACAAAAATAGGCCTTGGACGCGGCCATTTCTCCGGCCTTAGTTTTGGATGTTGCTCCATCTTTGGCCAGTTTAATCGCCGCCGCGGTGAAGGCGTCTTCTATATTCCACGGATCGGCAAAAGCTCGGCCAACAATACTGGCCACTCTCTCGGCATATCCGATCCAGGTCGAGGGAATAAACTGGGCCGCTCCCATCGCTCCGCCCCAGCCATAGCCCGGCCAGCATGATATGGGGGTTTGCAGTGGGTTTTTTCCTAATCCGGAGGTAATATTAAGAAATATCGGAAGATCGCGGGTAGGATGCATACCTCGGACAGATACTTGGCCGTTAGTAATCCGACGAGAAGAACCACTCGTCATATCGGTAAGATTACACTTTCCCACATTTTGGCCAAGCCCGGATTCCAGGTTCAATTCAGCCAGCAAAAACGCGGGCCTGATACCAACAGAGATGGCGGCCAAATTGCCGTATTTAATCGCATCGTCAACCGAAACGCCATTCTGTTGCAAATAATAAATCTCCTGTTGGATTTGCTGAATCTTGTATTGATTCTGTTTAACCAGGTCTTGAAATTTAGATTCCTGACCTTTGGTGTCTTTCAGTAATTTATCTTTTTGGGCTTTGTTTCTATCGAGACTTCGTTTGTCTATTTCCACTAAACCCTTCTGCTGTTCGAGATCTGATTTTTTATCTTCCAAATCTTGTTCTTTGGTTTCAAGCGAAGCCTTTAAGTCTTTGATATTGTCGATGGCTACTTTTAGGTCATTCTGTGTGGTTTCAACACTATTTAAGTCGCTGAAAAAATCAGAGAGTGTGTTGTGTTTTAATAAAATACTCGTTAATGTTTCCTGGTCGTTTTGATAGATGATTCGGAGGTATTGTCCCAACACAACTTCGTTTTTGCTTATCTTATCTTCGGCATCGTTAATTTTAGATTGCGTACTTTGAATTTCAAGATTGGTTTTACTGATAGAAATGGCTAAACTTTTTAATTCCAGGGTGATTTGGCCAATTTTGGCGTTTAGCGCCGCCACTTCGCCTTGCAAGGTCATAGTTTGTGAGTGAATGGTGTCGATTTGTTGCTGATACTGGTCTAATTGGCGTTGGATTTCATCAATTTGAGAATTTTTCTGATTAACTTCATCGGTCACGGCTGCTTTGGCAAAAAAACCAAAATATAATCCCGGCACAATTATGGCCAGGAATACGAAAAATTCCCGATATCCTAATGTTCGTTTCATCCCAGGTAGTAGAAATCCGACTTGCGTTTTGTTTTGCTTATTACAACGCAAAGTTAGTTTCTCTATTTTATCTATTTAATGCCACAGATAGTGAGAGTTAAGCGCCTAGCAAAACATGTCGGATTTTCACTACCTGGCATCCCTTTCATTGTACCATAAATATACGGGGCAATGGATGATAAGATTACAGTAAATCAATAACTATCTTATTTTTTAAAAGTGGATAGTGGATATCCATACTGACTCGCCGAGAAAATTCTTATATAATTAAAACAATGTTTAGAAAACTAAAAATCATCGTATGGGTATCGGTGATTTTGTTTAGTTTTTTTCTATTTAACAATGTTCAAGCTCTGACGCTTGGAATTAATGGCAATAAGTTCACGATTGATGGTTCAGCTAAATT
>CAIKUK010000003.1 GCA_903830625.1 Candidatus Yanofskyibacteriota bacterium | reverse complement strand
TAAGTAGGAATAGGCGTTGGGGTGTACGTCGGAGTTGGGGTCGGAGTGTAAGTAGGAATAGGCGTTGGGGTGTACGTCGGAGTTGGGGTCGGAGTGTAAGTAGGAATAGGCGTTGGGGTCGAGGTAGCAATGTCATCATTAGCCACGACACAAACAGCATTTTGACCAGCAGTCAGGTTTAAAGTGCCGTCACCATCGCAAGCACCACGAATACCCACTAAGGCATACCCGGCCCGCTGAGTTTCGGAAATCGTATAACGGCCGACCGGAAATGAAACCGGAACATTATTTGTTACCTGGCGACCATTAACATACAAAGTAAAATCGGACGGTCTAAGAGTTCCGCCGTTATTATTTGTAACTTCTTTTACGACAGTAATCGTACCCGTTGTCGGACTAGGAATTGGGGCTGGCGCGCTGGCGCATGTTCGGTTCAAAGTGACATTTACAGTTTTATCACTCGTGTCACTTGATACAGAACCATTGGCGGAACTAAATCCGTTCGCGGAGACTGACCAGCCGATTGTTTTATTTGTCAGGACGCCGAAGTTGGCAAAACCAGAACCGTCCGTGGTTCGAGTGGAACCATTACCGAAGTTTTGGTTTATAGTAACCAGCGCATTGCTGACCGGATTATTCGTACAGACGTCTTTAACGATAAAGTTTAAATTAACAAACGCAGCCGGGGCAACACAAAGATTATCTCGGACAAATGCGTTATCCAAAGATACGCTGTCATAATTGGGAACTGACATTACTGGGCCATGGAATAAATCCAGCTGGTAACGACAATCTGGAACATTTATATGAAGTTCAACGGATTGATTCGGACCGATTTGGGTAGTGGCAGAATCAAAAAGTTGCTGGTCCGAGCGAGGATCAGGAGAAACATGAGTCATCTTGTATGAGGCAAAACCAATATCAAATGAACAGTCTGAATTGTTGGTCACAGTAGCTAACGCGCCACCGCCAAATTCGCCGGTTGACACAATATTGCCCACGAGAACCGAACGAGGATCAGAACAGTTTGGGGTGTCAGCTTTTGACAGTTTCATGACCGAAAACGTCGCTACAACGACTAAAGACCCGACAAGGGCTACTTTGGCTAATTTATTGATATTCATAATGTTTGTATTCATGTATTTGGTTAAATTTGAGTTAAAACTGGCTAAATAGGGTGTTTATTGGGCTTTTGAGCCTATCCCCTTAATGATTCTAATAATACATGATGACTTGATTTTTGTCAAGTCCTACTGCACCAGACTGGCGCTAACCGCAATTCTGTTGGCATCAGTGCCAATCGGCCAGCAGGTTGAAACAATCAAGTCCCCCGCCAATCCGGAGTCAATTAGTTGCTGGGCACTGCCCTTTTGGACCGCTCGAATCCGGTATGTATACTGAGTACCACCAACAGTTATATATATCAAGTCATCGGGCTGAAGCTTCCCAAGCAACGAAAACACCGAGGAATATTCCGTCCAAGGAAGATTAGAGGAGGAGTGGCCGATAATAACGGCCGTGCCCGGCTGGCCGGGATTAACCGAACCCGGATAGAGAACGACACCTTTCTTGAGCGCGCTAAGAACCGTTGCGTCAGAGGAATCGCTTACTTGAATGATTGGCGCCGAAACATTGATTTTTGGAATAGAAATTACGGCATCCAATTGATTTTGGCCGACAGTGACTGAACTTGGCAAAGAATATGTTGGCTGAGTATTATTTATGGCTTCAACCGCCGTAATTAATTCCGGGTGTTTGGCATAGCCATAAATATCCCGATACTGCTGGGTCAATTGTTCGTTATCTGATTCAGTGGAATGAGTGAACGGATAGGTAATCGTCTTGATAAGCGTAGGACCGTTTAAGATGGCGATGATAATAATGAACGCCACCACAAAAATAAGAACCAAAGATTTTACTGAAGTTGGCTTCGATGAGACGGACTTTTTGAATATCTTTAATTGGTGGAATTGTAAATCCATAATATATTATTTCGTTAACCAGGATAGTAGAAGTTCCGATGGCGCCTTTGGCGCACATCTGAAAGAATTCGGAACTTTCACTACCTGGTTAAAATTTCCGGACCATTCTCAGTAATAGCGATAGTATGTTCAATATGGGCCGAAGGTTTTTTGTCGGCGGTAATATAACTGTAACCATCCGGACCGTTGGCAATTTTGTAGCCGCCAGTCACGACCATTGGTTCAATGGCAATAACCATGCCCGGTTTCAAGACCGGACCTTGGTTAGGTTTACCATAATTTGGCACTTCTGGCTCTTCGTGAACTTCCGTGCCAATGCCATGGCCGATTAAATCCCGGACGACATCAAGTTTTTGAGACTTCACATATTCATGAATCGCATAACCGACATCGCCAATGGTTTTGCCCGGCTGGGCAGTTTGAATACCAATATTTAAAGCTTCGGCGGTTACCGTCACGAGTTTCTGAAGCTTAGCATCTCCTTGGCCAATAATCACCGAGCGGGCGCTGTCGGTATGAAAGCCTTTGTAATGCACGCCGAGGTCAAGCTTTACTAAATCGCCATCTTTAATTTTTCTTTCAGAGGGCAAACCATGGACAACTTCTTCGTTTATTGAAACGCAAAGCGCGGCCGGAAAGCCATTATAATTTAGAAAGGATGGTTCAGCGCCGTGAGCAAGAATAAGCTCTCGGGCCATAGTATCGAGTTCTTGGGTTGGCAGACCGACTTTAACCGAGGCGACTAAAGTATCGAGAATCTCGGCCAAAATATGGCCGCCTTCGCGCATGAGTTCGATTTCTTGAGAAGTCTTTAATTTCACTCTTTACCATAGTTTATCGAGGATATCGCGCTGGACGTCCTCAATTGGCTGTTCGCCATTGATGGTAACCAAATTATACCCCTCTTTTATTAAAAAGTCAATAATAGGCTCCGTTTCAGAAAGGTAGACCTGGTAACGTTTTTTGATTACTTCAGGATCATCTAGAGTTCTGACAATAATCTCACTTCCGTCTTTAGGGCAGGCCGTAATATTTTCAAATTCAGGAAAGTTCGGGATCGGATGCTGATTCAATTTACAAATCCGCCGATGGCTGTTTCTTTTAAACGATTCCTCGTCGCTCAACTTAATTTCAAAAATTTTTATATTATCCGAACCGTACAAAGCTTTCATAATCGGCATTTCTAAAACCGCCTCATGGATAACCCTGGGCGAACCATCAAGTACTATGCCTTTGCCCAAAGAAGCCATCTCTTCCACTTTCTCGATAACCAGACTCGCTGTCCAAGTGTGGGGCCAAAGTTTGCCGGAATCATAAAGTTGTTTGGCTTCGGCTATCTCTAGATTATTTTTAACCAGCTCGGGGTTATTTATCTTTGCCTCGCCCAACTTGGATGTTTGCAAATGAAAGAGTCCAAGTTTTTCAGCCAACATTTCCGCTTGTGTCCCTTTCCCGGACCCCGGCGGCCCAATTAAAATAATTAATTTTTTACCAAAGCTTTCCATATACGTATCATATCACCTCATATAAAAAGAAACAGCGGCCGCATTTGCGCGGCCGCGTGGTTCAGACAATAAATCGATAGGCCCACCAGGGACTCGGAATTCTGTACTCCTCAGAAACGGCAAGGAGTTGGGCCACTTTACCGATGAGTTGAACCAGGTCAAAAAAGTGCTGCTTGTCCCGAAGCTCAATCCTGTGATTCAGGATAACCCGATTCCGATTATTCTTTCTGCTCCACACCTGAAGATATCTTGTTTCCGGGTTATAAGCGACGATGTCTAGACGAGCGACCAGACTGACCAGTTGAGTGTCTCGGGTGCTCCTCTTTCGGCCCAAAGCCATCGCAAGTTCCTCGTTTGAAGGAACTTGCGATAAACTCAAACTACTAGTCATGCCTTCCTCCTTTAGTACTCGTACATGGACAACTGGGCATTCAACTGTTTCATCACTTCCAGGGCGACGGAAACGACGATAAGGATGGATGTGCCACCAACGGCGAAGTCGGTAATTGAAGTTGAACTCTGAACGACATTTGGTAAGACCGCGATGATACCCAAGAAAACTGCGCCGACAAGAGTGATACGATTCAAAAGGTGGTACAAAAATTGAGCGGTCGAAGGGCCGGGACGAATACCGGGAATATAGCCGCCTTGTTTCTGAATGTCTTCAGAGATAGCCTGAGGATCAAAAGTAATGGCGGTATAGAAATAAGTGAAGACGACTACGAGAATGAAATAGAAAATCGAATACCACAAACCATTCGGAGCCAGGAAGGTGTTTACCATTGTCGCCACTTTGGAAACAATAGCAATACTGGTATTGGCAAAAAATCCGGCAATCAGACTGGGGAAGAGTAATAGCGAAAGCGCGAAAATGATGGGCATCACACCGGCGTTATTGATTCGCATTGGAAGATAAGTCGAAACACCGCCATAGACTTTTGAACCGCGGACCCGTCGGGCATAGTTCACAGGGATATTACGCTGGGATTCGGAGATATAAATAACACCGGCGATAACAGCAATGGCCATAATGCCAAAGGTTAAATAGTTAAAGAATAAAGCGGGGGTGTATTTGAATAACGATTGTTGAAGTCCAACCGGAAATCCGGCCACGATACCGGCCAAGATTAAAATAGAAACGCCATTGCCGATATTTTTTTCAGTGATTAGTTCGCCTAGCCACATCAAGAAAATACTTCCGGCCACAACCACTGAAATGACAGTCGCCCACTGGAACAAGCTCAAAAAACCAATCACATTCTGATGTTGGAGAGAAACCAAGAAGCCGTAACCGGACAGAGCCGCCAATGGCACGGTTAGAATACGAGAATATTGATTGAACTTGGCTCGGCCCGCTTCGCCTTCACGTTTGTACATTTCTTCAAGCGATGGAAAAATCATAGTCATCAATTGCATGATAATTGAAGACGAAATGTATGGTCCGAGCGCCAGCATAGCGATTGAGAGCTGGGCCAGTGAACCGCCGGTCAACGCTGAAAGCAAGCCATAAAATCGGTTGTTGGCGAAGAAAGCTTGCAATTGAGCCGTATCCACGTAAGGAATCGGAATGTTGGCCGCGAAACGATAGACCACAAGAATCGCCAGCACAAACAAAATTTTGTTCCGGATGTCTGGCTTTCTGAAAATTTGAATAAATTTATTCATATTACTTGTATTGTACTACGCCACAATCGTTCCGCCAGCCTTGGTAATCTTGGTCTTGGCTGAATCTGAAAAGACAAATCCTTTGAGAATAATTTTCTTCTTTAAAACGCCACCGCTGAGAACTTTTACTGGGCCTTTGGCGTTTTGGATTATCCCCTTTGCCACGAGCATTTCGGCGCTCACTTCTTGGCCTTCAGAAAACTGATCAAAGACACCAAGATTAACGACAGTGGATTTGCCGTGTTTTAACTGGAAAAAGCGATGTTTGCGATGAGGAGCTTTGTTGCCTGGTTTCTTGGAAGCGCCACGCTGTTTCGGAAACAACTGCCAGAGGCGATTATCGCCGCCTCGAAAACCCGGTCGCAGATAAGAACCGGCGCGGGATTGCTGACCCTTAGTGCCTTTACCCGAAGTGGCGCCGCGTTTGCCGCCACGGCCAATCCGTTTGGCAAAAGTTCGGGCGGTTCTTGGTTTTAATTGATTGATATTCATATTATTTGCGTTGAGCTAAAGGCCGAATCATTCTTAAAGCTTTCATGGTCGCTTGGGCAATATTTAGCTTGTTATTGGTACGCTCAATGAGTTTTCCGGTTAAACCGGTAATACCGGCGAGTTTGGCGACGACACGGACCGGACCGCCGGCTTTAACTCCGCCACGGCCAGGTTTCAAAATAACGACCGCTGAATTGTATTTGGCTTCCACTTGATACGGAATTGTACCATGTCTCAAGGGCACCATGAATAAATGTTTCTTAGCTTGGTTAACGGATTTCTGAACGGATTGAGCGACGTCTTTTCCTTTGGCCATACCGACACCGACTCGGCCTTTGCCGTCGCCAATCACGATGGTCGCCCGGAAACTGAAACGTTTGCCGCCTTTGGTCACGCGAGAAACGCGGGCAATTTCAATAACTTTCTGGTCAAATTCAGATTTGGGTCGGTCGCCGCCTCGGCGCATCCCGCCACGTCCGCCACGGCCGCCACCAAATCCCCCGCGACCGCCACGATTGCCGCTAAATCCCTGCCTGCTGGCAGGCAGACGCATTCCAGTTTCCGGACCGCGCGAAACCGGCGCCGGTACGACAGGCGTTTGAGATTCAACCGGCGCCGGAGTGACCGGAGTCGTTACTTCTTCTGGTTGTGGTTTGGTTATTTCGTCCATATTTGGAAATTACATTTTGATTCCAGCTTCGCGCAAACTTTCAGCCAGAGCCTTAATGCGGCCATGATACTTGAATCCGCCCCGATCAAACAAGACCGAATCAATACCCTTTTTCTTCAAGGCTTCCGCCAAAGCTTTGCCGTTCAATATCGCCTTTTCCGTTTTTGTGCCTTTGGCCGGTTTGGTTTTCTTACCGGCGTAATCGGAAACGGAAATAATAGTGGTACCGGTGGCATCGTCGATAACTTGAGCGTAGATAAATTTATTGCTCTTGAAAATAGCTACGCGCGGACGAACGGCCGAACCAGTAATCTTGGCCCGGACACGATGATGCCGGCTGACGCGTCGTTTTTGTTTTGATGAAATATTCATGATGATTTAGGCAGCCGTGGCGGCTTTTTTGCCGGCTTTACGTTTAATGACTTCACCTTGATAACGAATACCGCTGCCTTTATACGGTTCGGGTAATCGGTGTATCCGGATATTGGCAGCAATTTTGCCAATCAACTCTTTATCAATCCCCTGGATTTTAATAGAACTTTTGTCAGTCACGAAAGTAATGCCTTCCGCGCCTTTAACTATCACCGGATGGGAATAGCCCAATCCGAGTTCAAGGTCGCTGCCCTTAACTGTCGCTTTGTAACCAACACCCTGGAATTCAAGGATCTTTTCAAAACCGGCCGTAACGCCGATAATCATATTCTGGATCAAAGCCCGGCTCAAACCCCAAAACACTTTGCCGTCTTTGGATGCGCCCGGCGCTAGGCTAATTTTTATTTCATTGCCTTCGGCAGTAACAACAACGTCTTTCGAGGTGGTCATTTGAAGGGTGCCTTTGGGACCTTTCACTGAAACCAAATCCCCATCGATCTTGATCTCGACGCCTTGAGGGATAGCAATTGGTTTTTTTCCTATTTTAGACATGTTTTTATTACCAAATTTCAAATAATATTTCGCCGCCTAATTTTTGCTTCCAAGCCTCTTTGGAATTCATAATCCCTTTGGAAGTAGAAATGATAGCCAAGCCGAATCCGGAATGGACCGAACGAATAGCTTCAGCTTTGATATACATTCGGCGCGATGGCTTGGAAATAATCTTCATCCCTTGAATGGCGCCCTCCCCATCTTGGTATTTCAAAGTCAGTAAAAGATATTCGTGTTCCGTCTTTTTGTCTTTCTTATTCTTGCGTTCCACTTCTTCCAAGTAATCGCCAGCTTTCAAAGCATTAGCAATGGCAAATTTCATTTTTGAGAACGGAACCAAGACCTGGTCATGAGAAACCATTTGGGCGTTCTTGATACGGATAAGTAAATCGGAAATAGGGTCGGTCATACAAAAAGTTTAAATGTTTAAATATTTAAATATCATTTTTTTACCAAGATGATTTTTTAATACCCGGCAATAATCCGGCACTAGCCAATTCGCGGAAATGAATACGGCACAAACCGAACTTGCGCATGTAGCCGCCTTTTCGGCCACACAAGAAACAGCGCAACACAATTCTAGATGAGAATTTGGGTTTCTTATTTGACCGCGCGATGGTTGATTTTTTGGCCATGATTATTTAATGGGAAATCCCAAACTCTTGAATAAAGCTACGCCTTCGGCCTGGGTATGAGCCGAAGTCGCAAACGTTACTTGTAAGCTGAAAATGTCTTTCGTATTCTCATAATTTAATTCCGGGAAAATGCTTGATTCCTTAAGACCGACATTTAAATTGCCGGCGGCATCAACATTCGAGACCGGAATACCGCGGAAATCCTTGGAACGAGGCAAAGCGATATTGATAAAACGATCGGCAAAATCATACATCCGACGGCCGCGGAGAGTGACAGCAATGCCGACTGGCGCGCCCTCGCGAATCTTGAAACTGGCGATGGATTTCTTGGCCACGCGAAAAGTCGGCTTCTGGCCCGAAAGTTTAGCCACATCGCCGGCGATACGCTCAAGAACTTTATCTTCTTTAGACAACCGACCCACACCGACATTAATGACCACTTTGGTAATTTTGGGAGTGGCCATGACATTCGCAATCTTAAACTCTTTCTGTAGGGCAGGAATAGTGTGTTTGCGATATTGTTCGATTAATTGGGTCATGGATCGGTGTTGAAAGCCTTGCGATTATATGTCACTTTTACACTTTTTACAAATACGGGTTTTTTTGTCGCCATCGAAGCGATAGCCGACACGAGTAGCCTTGCCGCACGACTTGCAAATAATCGCCACACTAGCCGAACTGACGGCTCTTTCTTTATTGATAATCTGGCCGGATTGGCCCTGCTTGCGAGGTTTGGTGTGACGTTTCATCATATTCAAACCTTCCAGAACCACTCGTCCGGTTTCAGGAATGACAACCAAAATCTTGGCTTTCTTGCCTCGATCTTTGCCGCTAAGCATAACTACATTGTCGCCTTTTAATAACTTCATCTATTTGTTTTTAAATTTTTACCAGCAGTTGAGAACCAATCCTTATGACCCAGTAGCGGAGGGGGACCCTTTGGGGGAACCGACGGGACTGGTTCCCCGGGTCTGGGGCAGAAGGATTGGTTCTCAACACTACACGACTTCTTCGGCTAATGACGCGATGGTGGCAAATCCGCGTTCTTTAATTTCCCGAGGGATCGGGCCGAAGATGCGCCCGCCCTTAGGTTCATTGCCGGCGCCCAAGATAACCACGGCGTTATCATCGAATCGGATATAAGTACCGTCCTTACGGCGGAACGGCTTGCGCTGACGGACCACGACACATTTGACTATTTCTTTTTTCTTGACACCTTTGCGCGGCTCGGCCACTTTCACAGAAGCGACGACAATATCGCCCAGTTCAGCATAACGTTTTTTTGAACCGCCGAGCACTTTGAAAACACCGACGACTTTAGCGCCTGAGTTATCTGCCACGGTAACGATAGATCGAAGCTGTAACATGATATTGGATTAACTGGTTTTACCGATAACGGTCCAGCGTTTTTCTTTGGACAGCGGCCGGCCTTCCTGAATAATGACTTTGTCGCCGACATGAAAAGCGTTTTCGGGACTGTGGACCTTGAACCGCGTCGAAACTTTGTACGACTTTTTGTACTTAGGATGAATTCTCATACGGGTTATTTCCACGACAACTGTTTTCTGCATTTTGTCGGAAACGACGTAGCCCTTAAGTGTTCGATGTTGAATGGTATTCATGGTATTAAAGCGATGATAAAGCCGTCATTATTCGAGCAATATCTTTTTTCGCTTTTTTAAATTGGCTGAAATCTTTTAATTTCTTGTCGGCTTTATCAAATTGAAGCTGAGCTATCTTAGCTCTAAACTCGGCCAATGAGCTGGTCAATTCTTCTCGTGATTTATTTTTGATATCAAAGCGTTTCATTATCTTGAAATAATTCTGGTCTTGATTGGTAATTTATGGGCGCCTAAACGCAAAGCTTCGCGAGCCGTGGCTTCCGGCAAACCGTCAATTTCGAAAATAACCCGGCCAATCTCCACCGGCGCCACAAAATGGGACAAAGCGCCACGGCCGCCGCCCATACCTTTGGTGCCGCCATTCGAGGTCCGAGGCTTATCCGGAAAAACGCGCATCCAGATCTTGCCCCCGCGTTGAATAAACCGAGTCATGACCTTGCGGGCAGATTCAAGCTGGTTGGCTTTGAGCCACTTGGCTTCGTCCGATTTCAAGCCGAACGAACCGAAACTTAAAGTCGTTCCGCGCGTGGCGTAACCTTTGTTTCCGTTCTTATGGGTCTTGGTATGTTTTACTCTTGAAGGTTGCATGGTCGTGTTATTTTAACAGAAATCTCGCTTTTTGTCTATTTTTCTTCGAATTTTTCCCCTTTGTAAATCCAGACTTTGACACCGATTGTGCCGAAGGTCGTATGGGCCGTCGCTTTGGCGTAATCAATGTCGGCCCGAAGCGTTTGCAACGGGAGACTGCCCTCTTCCAAGTGCTCGGCGCGAGCGATTTCGGCGCCGTCCAAACGGCCACCCATATAAATCTTGGCGCCTTTTACTTGTCGCGAGGACATGATCTTAATCAATGTTTGTTTCATCAATCTTCGGAACGGAATACGCTTTTCAATCTGTTCCACAATGGATTCCGCCATAACGCGAGCTGATTCTTCTGGATTTCTGAACTCCAACACTTCCAAACGAATGGCGACTTTTTTCTTCAAGCGTGAGTTGATGGCTTTTTTGAGCTCTTCGATACCGGTGCCACCTCGGCCAATTAACAAACCGGGGCGAGAAGTGGTAATAATA
This sequence comes from Candidatus Yanofskyibacteriota bacterium, assembly GCA_903830625.1. GTDB lineage: Bacteria > Patescibacteriota > Minisyncoccia > 2-02-FULL-40-12 > GWA2-44-9 > 2-01-FULL-41-21. The sequence goes on along the minus strand of CAIKUK010000003.1, from coordinate 7,593 downwards.
ACGTTCAAAGTATCGCTGCCTCGTTCCAGCCGGATATCGGCTACGCCTAAACCTTTGAGTTTTTTATCCAAGAAAGTACGCACCGCTAAATCATCCTTCAAATAAGGAATATATTTACGGCCGCCAAACCAAGTAGAGGCCCAATCTTTTTGGATGCCGGTACGGAATGAAGTTGGAGATATTTTTTGTCCCATATAAGTAACTATTTAATATAAATACTTTTCTACTGCAATTCCTAATTTCCGGCTGCGACCTCGGAAAAATCCCTCACCATACATCAGTATGGCTCCGGATTTTTCCTTGTCTCGCTCGCAAATTAGTAATTTCGTTACGAAAATATTCATATTAAATAGTTAAATTGATTTGCGTTGGAACATTTTACGAAAACCTTTTTTCGGTTCCGTAGTTTTCTTACCTAATTCAGATTTTATTTCCGGTTTTTCTGGTTTCGGTTTCGCTTGGTCTTCAGCATGTTCGTGTTCATGAGTATGGACGGCTTCTTTTTTGGCAATTTTTTCGGCTTTCAATCCCGGCACTTTCTCCGCTAAAACCAAGTGGATATGGCTGGTCTTTTTCTGAATTTCGCCGGCGGCGCCCATAGCTTTCGGTCGGAAACGCTTCAGTTTCACGCCTTCATCAACATAGAACTCTTTGATGTATAAATTGCTCGCCACCATATTAAAGTTATTCTCGGCATTGGCTATAGCGGAACGGAGCAACTTTGCCATTGGTTGGGCTGGTCGGCGGATAACGAACTCTAATTGCTGGAGCGCTTTCAAGACGCCTTTGCCTTTAACCACATTAACCACCATTCTAACTTTGCGTGGGGATTGGCGAAGATTATTTAATTGGGCAGTAACAGTAGCCATATGTTTTATTTAGCTGGGGTTTTAACCGCATCGGCGGCTGGCGCTTTGGCGGCTTGAGCCGCTTCGACTTCTTTTTGTTTGGCTGCAGCTTCCATTTCTTTCTGCATTTTTCCGCCATGACGGCTGAATTTTCTGGTTGGAGAAAACTCGCCTAATTTATGGCCGACCATATCTTCGGTAATGAAAACCGGCACGTGAATCCGGCCATTGTGAACGCCGAAAGTATAACCGATCATTTCCGGAGCAATGGAGCAGGCTCGCGACCAGGTTTTAATGATGGATTTATCGCCCGCTTTTAAATTGGCTATTTTCTTTAATAGTCTTTCGTCTATGTATGGGCCTTTTTTAAGTGATCGTGACATAATAAAAGTTTAAATATTTAAATGTTTAAATATTATTTTGTGCGTCGGCGAACAATGAATTTATTTGATTTCTTTCTGATGTTTCTGGTCTTTCGGCCGCCAGTAATCTTGCCTTGAACGGTCTTCGGTCGGCGCGTGCCTCGGCCTTGTCGGCCTTCGCCTCCGCCGTACGGATGGTCAACCGGATTCATGGCCGTACCTCGGACTTTCGGCCGGCGGCCCAGCCAACGCGTTCGGCCGGCCTTGCCTAAATTAATCGAACTGTGTTCGCCGTTAGATAATTGGCCGACAGAAGCATAACACTCTTCGGAAATTAATCGGGTTTCCGATGAAGGCATGACTAACTGAACATATCCGCCTTCATTGGCCAAAACGCTGGCCGCGGAACCGGCCGAGCGAACCAATGTTCCGCCTTTATTTGGATGAATCTCAATATTGTAAACCAGGGAACCTTGAGGAACATTCTTGAGCTTCATGCGATTGCCCGGCTTCAATGAAGCTTTCTCGGCAGTAATAACAGAATCGCCGACTTTCAAATCTTGCGGCGCCAAAATATATCGTTTTTCACCGTCGGCAAAATGAACGCGGGCAATACGACTGGTGCGGTTCGGATCGTATTCAATGGCAGCCACCACAGCCGGAATGTTGAATTTATCCTGTTTGAAATCAATGTCACGGAAAACACGCTTGTGTCCTCCGCCTCGGCCTTGTCGGCCGGCCGAAATCCTGCCTGTATTGTCTCGGCCGTAAGCTTTCTTAAAACCATGTTTTTTTGATTTCAACGGCGCGATGGCGGTCAAGCCCGAAAAATCATAACCCTGCATGGCCCGGCGCGAATGAGTTGTGGGTTTGTAATCTTTTGGCATGATTAAGCTTTGGAGAAATTAATTGAATCGCCCTCGGCTAAAGTAACAATAGCCTTTCGGAAGCCGGCTTTAATACCAACGTGTCGGCCGACAGTTCGTTTCTTTGACGGCGTGTTAATCATATTCACCGCTACCACCTTAACTTTATATCGATTCTGAATCGCTTTTTTAACTTCCGGCTTATTGGCCGTTCGGGCCACTTTAAACACGTACTGGTTCATATTTTCAATTCGGGTCGCTTTCTCGCTCACATACGGATGCAAAATAGCTGAACCGGAAACATTTAAAATCGGCGAAACTTCCGCCACGACTGGCGTTGATTCCACTTTCGTTTCCACCGGCTTTTCCACGACCACGGCCGGTTTACGCTTGGAAGCTGGTTTTGATTTTTTGAAAAGATTAAAGGCACTCATATTATTTGGATTTGGCAGTACCCCACTGCTTTTCGATTAACGCCAACGATTCTTTGGAAAGAATCACCCGATTGGCTTCAAGCAAAACAAGGGGATTTAAATTGCGGGCTTCAATCGTATCTAAATAAGGCAGATTGCGGGCCGATTTGTAAATTGCCGTGGTATCCGTCGGCATGACCAATAAGATATTGTTGAGCCGGCCGATAACCGAAACAAATTTTTTCATGACCACAGCCATCTCTTTGGTTTTCGGCTTTTCGATTGTCAGCGCATCCAAGACAAACAACTGGCCATCGCGCACTTTAGATGATAAAGCCACTTTCAAAGCTTTCTGCATCATTTTTTTATTGATGTCTTTTTTGAAATTGCGTTCTTTGGTTGGACCGCCAGTCACACCGCCGCCTCGCCAAATCGGTGAACGTATGGAACCATGACGGGCTCGGCCAGTGCCTTTTTGGCGCCACGGTTTCTTGCCGCCGCCGCGGACTTCGCCTCGGCCTTTGGCATGAGCCAAGACTTGTCGTTTGTTCGACATCTGGGAAGTCACGACTTGATAGAGCAAATCTTGATTCATCGGCAAACCGAAAACGTTATCGGCCAATTCCACCGTGCCGATATTTTCCGCGTTCTGATTGTATAAAGGAAGTTCCATATGTTTCCTACTAATTACGAACTGGTACGAATCTACAAATAACTAACACTGATTGCATTTGTATATTCGTATAGATTAGTAATTGGTAGTTATTGGGATTGTATTTCTACAATTGATTTATTATTTCCCGGCACCGCGCCCTTAATGGCGAGCAAGCCGTTGACGGTATCAATCTTAACTATTTTCAAACCGCGGATGGATTTATTGACTCCGCCCATCCGTCCAGCCATACGCATCCCTTTCAAGGTATGTTGCGGGAAACGCTGACCAATAGAACCGGCATGGCGCAAAACCGAATGAGCGCCGTGACTGGCCGGCATACCATGGAAGCCGTGGCGTTTGACTACGCCCTGGAAGCCCTTACCTTTGGAAACGCCTGACACTTTAACCGTTTCGCCTTCCGCAAAGGTGGAAATATCAATGGTGTCGCCGACTTTAAATTCGATCGACCCCGCCTCGTTGGCCGGGGCAAGTTTGAATTCTTTCAAAACGGAAAAATTACCCAAATCTTTGCGATGACCCTTGGCCGGTTTATTCAGTTTCTTTTTAGAACCGGTCCCAATCTGAATAGCTTGATAGCCGTCTTTTTCTTTAGTCTTAACCTGAACCACAACATTGGGTTCAATTTTAACCAACGTAATTGGGACGACGCTGCCGTCTTCCTTAAACATCTGGGTCATCCCTATTTTTGTGCCTAAAATAAATTTCATTTCTTACTTTTTCATAAAAAATACCGGACAAGCCGGCCACGCCAAGCTAGTCTTTGGTTTTGGACTCCTATGTTCTAGGTGTTTGAAACCACTTTCGGTAAATTCAGGTAATCTTTCGACGGAGCATTTTTACAAACCGGGTGTGATGGATGTTCTCGCTTCCGCGAACTTGCCTCGCCTTGACGAAGCCCTGCGAAGTGCAGGTCCAACCCTTGCCGGATAAATACTCCTATCTATTACCACCGCTATGCGTCTGACGCTAGCGGGGCCCCGCCAAAGGCGGTGGCTACCTTATTCTCTCGTCCGAATTTCTTCAGGCGAGAAGTAAGGAAATAATTTATTGAATAACTTCTAAACCTTCGTGGTTAATAATTAGAGAGTCTCCGCCTTCAAACTTGATTTGTATCACACCAAACACATCCACAACGAAACTCTCTACTTTCTTCCCAACAAATCCTTCAAGTTTCGCCTTAATTGCTTCTTGTTCCGAAACCTCGATAGGTGTTGGCATTTGTTGTGGCGCTTCATTGCTCATATTTTTGTTCTTTACATCTTAACCTCGATATCGACCCCGGCTGGCAGATTCAGGTTCATCAAGGCGTCAATAATCTTTGGTGTGGGAGCGGTAATGTCTATCAAGCGCTTGTGGGTTCTCATCTCAAACTGCTCGCGGGAATTCTTATCAATGAAGGGTGAGCGGTTGACTGTGTATTTCTGTATTTCTGTCGGCAACGGCACGGGACCGATTGGTCTTCCGCCATAACGCTCAATCGTTTCCACGATTTGTTTCGCGGATTTGTCGATAATCTTGTTATCGTACGCCTTAAGCTTGATGCGAATACGCTGTTGAGCTGGTTCGACTTTCTTTTCTGATTTTTTCGGTGCTTTCGTTGCCATTTCGTTAGGAAAGAACTATCAATCCCGCCAGAGCGGGATTGATTTTATTTACTTGATTATTTTGACTACCGCGCCGGCGCCGACCGTTTTGCCTCCTTCGCGAATAGCGAAGCGAAGCTTCTCGTCCATGGCCACCGGGGCAATCAATTTAACATCTAAGGTTACCGTATCTCCAGGCATCACCATTTCCGTGCCGGCCGGGAGCAAGACTTCGCCCGTAACATCAGTCGTTCGGAAATAGAATTGCGGTTTATACCCTTTAAGGAACGGCGTATGTCGTCCGCCCTCTTCTTTGGTCAAAACATAAATCTCGGCTGAGAAATCAGTGTGTGGAGTAATGGAACCGGGCTTGGCCAAAACTTGGCCGCGTTCCACTTCTTCTTTCTTGGTCCCTCGGAGCAAGACACCCGCATTATCTCCGGCCTGGCCTGCATCCAACTGCTTGTTGAACATCTCAATACCGGTGACGACTGTTTTCTGGGTCGGCTTCAAACCGACAATTTCAATTTCATCGTTCAGTTTAACGGTGCCGCGTTCAATACGGCCGGTAACAACAGTGCCTCGGCCTTCAATCGCGAAGATGTCTTCAATCGGCATCAGGAACGGTTTGTCGGTATCTCGGACCGGATCAGGAATGAAACTATCAAGCGCATTCACCAATTCAAGGAATGGCTTGGTTGATTCGTCGTCTTTGGAAGTGGCGGCCAAAGCTTTAGTAGCGGAACCGCGGATAATCGGAGTGGTTTCACCAGGAAAACCGTTCTTGGTCAAAAGTTCACGGATTTCGGCTTCCACGAGGTCGGCCAATTCCGGATCATCAACCATGTCCATCTTGTTCATCAAAACAATGATATAAGGCACGCCAACCTGTTTAGCCAGCAAGATGTGTTCGCGAGTTTGAGGCATCGGACCATCCGGGGCAGAAACAACCAGAATGGCGCCGTCCATCTGCGCAGCGCCGGTAATCATGTTCTTGATGTAGTCGGCGTGGCCTGGGCAGTCAACGTGAGCGTAGTGGCGTTTCGGGGTTTCGTATTCAGAGTGGTGGGTGGAGATGGTAATACCGCGAGCTCGTTCTTCGGGAGCAGCATCAATCTTATCGACACCTTCAACACGGGCGCTGTAGCCCTCATCCTTGTGCATGTCCAAGACATGCAAAATAGCCGCTGTCGCGGTAGTTTTACCATGGTCAACGTGGCCAATTGTGCCGACATTGACGTGCGGCTTCGTCCGTTCAAATTTTCCTGCCATCCAATTATATAGCTTGGGGGTTTTTGCGTATCGGTTGAATTGGCCGGGATAGTGCATGTTCGACCATTTCCGAAGGAGGCAAAGCCGCCAGTCGAACATCTACTACCCGGTGGAAGCCGAGACGTAAGAATCCTGAAGCTATCAGTTAAAGTGTGCAGTACCCATTGTAGCCGAATTGGCTAACCTAGTCAATAGAGAGCTCTTTTTCCTCTTCTTCTATCTGTTCCTTGAGAGCGAGGATGTCTTTATTGATGCGTCCCAACAGCTCCATCTCGTCGCTTTGACGGTTTATTCCAGCCAGTGCTGGCGGGGTTGGTAAACTTGATTCTTTGGAATCAGAATCCTCTACATCGCCCAGTAATTCCTTGTAAGTCTTGTAATCCACAACCACAATAGACGGCTCCCCGTTCTCCAAAATCAACACCGCCGTTGATTTCTTGAGCATCTTCTTTAATTCATTGATTTCCATGCCAGAAATGTTAACAGACCATTTTAAAAATGCAAGAAAACAAAGAGGCGCCTCGGTCTGTCTCTCGACAGTCCTCGGCGCCCATAATCCTACGCTCGCACCGGCTTCCGAGCAAAAGCCCTTTGGAGACAAGTGTCTAACTGGTCCCTACAATTATCAAGAAGTATTTCTCCAGGTGCTTCCAAGTCTGAAGTGTAACTGCGACTACTCTCTAGGAATAAACGAAGTCCTTCAGAAAATCTGGAACTGTGTTGCTTCCGGCCTTCGGCTAGAACACGGAGAATCACTTCAAGGTCAGCCCGTAGCCTCTGCCGCTGGCCCTCTGACTCCTTGAGCTGATAATTCGTGTTCGCCAACTCCCTCTCCAGCTCGGCAATCCGGTCGACTAATGCTTCGAGCGACGGATACCTGTTAATCATCTGGAGCGCTGTTTTGACCCGCAGGCCTCGCATGTCCTCCAAGCGCACCCAGTCCACGCCATTGCTCTGCCAATCCTGAACAATTGTCCAAAATCTCGGTCCCTCGCCATAGATAGCACTTGGTCGTCGCCAAGGGCCTCGACTGATCTCGATAGCAAAGCCACTGACCAGTAACAAAGCTCGCTGGCCAGCTTCCCGGATTTTGGCGGTTTGATTCTGGGCAAAGAGCCCCAAACTGCCATGATAACCACTTTCAAAATAGTAGCTCACCCGTGAGCCCTTGAGCCAGCGCCAAAGTTTCCCGAATGTCCACTCCCAAGTAAGCCAAGCCATAATGACCACCACTGTGGTGGCACACCCTACAGAAAAAAGGACTACAATTAAATCACCACTCATCTGACACCTCCAGCCCGGGCCCAAGTCCCGGCGGTGTAGGTAGCTGCGACGGCCATTCCGCCCAGAATAGGCGAGACATTCCGTCCGGAGCTTGTTAAAGAACGACCTTCAGAGTACCACAAAACTTATTAAAATCAAGTTTTTATAGACCCTCCATGGTAAGAAACCTGCAGTCCCACAAAACCACGATTCGGGAGACGTTTATTATCAATGAGCCCCCACACTCATGCATGAGTGTGGGGGTGAGTAGGCCAGTTCCTCGGGAGACCGGACCTCTCTCGAAAAGTTC
>CAIKUK010000002.1 GCA_903830625.1 Candidatus Yanofskyibacteriota bacterium | reverse complement strand
TCCGCTTTTGGGCGAAAGAGCAATAATCGGTTCGAACTTGCCATTGCCTTTCTAAAAGACGCCAACCAAGCCGAAAAATACGCTCAACAAGAAAATCCCGAAAGGATTCGGGATTTTCTTAAAAAGATTGGTTCGAACTTCCGCATTGCCGACCGCACTTTGGTTTTGGATTTCAAAAATGCCTTCAAAATAGCGGAAAAATACCATGCCGAGGCGCTTTGCGCCGAGGCTATTTCTTACGATTTCACAAAAAGTGAAAATTGGCGGAGAGGGCGAGATTCGAACTCGCGGTACCTTGCGGTACACTTGCTTTCCAAGCAAGCGCACTAGACCACTATGCGACCTCTCCGTGTTTATGTCTGATCCATAACCCTCTTCTGCATCTGGCTGGCAATATAACTCATCAAGGCTTTGCGGGCTTCGTTTATATTACCTGAATTTCTGATTTCCTCAATCCGCTTATTAATTTCCACCAAATCCAAACTTCCGTTCTTAAATCGTTTATAGTACTCCATATCCCCTTCGTCTAAATCATCAGTATTAAAATCATCCGGGAAATGCCCCCGGCCTATATCGCCTTCTTTTTCTTCTTCTTTTTCAGACTTTCTTGTTTTCTCACTTTCGACTAATCCCCTAATCTCTTCCCGGAATTTTTCTAAAGGATCAAGTAGTATTTCTCGATTCATATTATTTTGAATTTAACATTTTTAAGATTTTTTAGATACTTTATTTTATGACCCTGATGTCGGCACCAATGGAATTCAATCTTCGGGCAATCTCTTCGTAGCCCCGGCTGATGGAATAAATGTTGCGCAGAATGGAAGTGCCTTCGGCGGCGAGCATGGCAATCAGAACAATCATCGCCGGCCTTAATGCCGGCGGACAGACCACTTGGCCGGCTTTTAATTTAGTCCTGCCGGTAACGAACACGCGGTGAGGATCAGCCAGTGCCACTTGTCCGCCTAAGCGATTGAGCTCGGTATAATAAATCGCTCTGTTCTCCCACATCCAGTCGTGAATCAAAGTTACGCCTTGAGCTTGGGTGGCAATCGGCACAAAGAAGGGCAGGTTGTCGGCGTTGATTCCGGGATATGGTAGAGAATGAATTTTATCAGTCAACGCTTTAAGTTTGGATGGGAAAACCGTGATATTCACCAAATCAGTCCGGCCATTTTGAGACTTATATTTTTTAGATAAAGAATATTTCAGACCCATTTTTTCGAGTTTGAGCAGTTCCACCAGCAAGAAATCTATCGGCGCCCGTTTGATAGTCAGTTTGGAATGGGTGGTGACCGCTGCCGCGATAAACATCATGGACTCAATCGGATCTTCGCTGTTATGGTATTCCAACGGTTCGTTGAATTCTTTAATACCATGGACGACTAAATTAGTCGTACCGATGCCTTCTATTTTCACGCCCATTTTTTCCAAAAAGAAACAGAGCTCTTGGACTTGGTAGTTCGGTGGAGCAAAGCGGATGGAAGTAGCGCCAGGAATCAGCGCCGCCGCCAAGAGAAGATTATTGGCAGCCGTATCCCCTGCTTCATACATGATAATTTCGGCGGGATGAAGCCGGCCAACTTTCACCTGGTAATATTTTTCATCGGTTTCGATATGGACGCCTAGTTTTTCCAAACCATAGCGATGAGCGGCAATGGTTCGATTGCCCATTTTGCATCCACCGGCATGAGGAATCTTGAATTGCTTCTCTTTATGAATAAGCGGGCCGATGAGCATCAAACCGGAACGGATCCTGGCCGCCACTTCGTGATTTAATTTACGGATAGATAATTTTTTAGGCGGTTGAATTTCAAGACTATTCTGGCCAGTCCAGCGGATAGCCACGCCCAGACTTTCCATCACTTCAATTAGACGATTGACTTCCTCAATTCGAGCGATGCCATGAAGAATGGTTTTGCTGTTGTTAAGTAACGAAGCACACAAAAGAGCCACCGAGCCATTCTTGGAAAAGTTGGTTTCGATGCTGCCGGACAGTTTCCTCCCGCCTCGGATTTCAAAATCGATTGATTCTTGTTTTTTTAATTTTTTAGGCATAAAAAAATACCCCCGACTTATTTTAAGTCCATCCCGCGCAAAATCCGGATTCTTTCTTCAAGAGGCGGATGAGTCATGAAGAGTTTGGTGAACCAACTCGCCCCTTCTTTGCCTTTGAATGGATTAGAGATAAAGAGATGGGCGGTTGAATTTGAAGCCATACTCATGGGCTGTTGATCGCCGGCAATTTTTTCCAGGGCGTTGGCAAGACCTTCCGGGTAACGTGTCAGAAGCGCGCCCGAAGCGTCCGCCAAAAACTCGCGTTTGCGCGAGACGGCCAGTTGAATCATGGTGGCGGCGATTGGCGCCAGAATGGCGGCCACCACGGCCACGGCCATAACCAACGCTCCGCCTTCGCCATCCCGGCTTCGTCCCCGTCCGGACCAAAAGCTCATCCGAATAAACCAATTGGCCAGAATAGAAATCAAGCCGGCCAAGACAACCGTGACCGAAGACACGAGAATGTCATTATTGCCGACATGCGAAAGTTCGTGGGCCAGCACGCCTTCAAGTTCTTGATGCGACAATCGCGTTAAAGCGCCTTGGGTGACGGCGATGGCCGCGTGTTCTTTGTTTCGTCCAGTAGCAAAAGCGTTTATCTGTTGGCCAGGAATGAGATATATTCTCGGCATCGGCAAACCGGCCGTGATGCAAAGATTCTCAACATGACGATAGAGCTCTTCGTGACCGGCGCGTTGAATCGGTTGAGCCCGCGACATCGCCAACGCAATTGAATCTGACTTCCAGTAGGCCATAAAATTCATCCCCACCGACAACGCTACGGCGATATATAGAATCCCGGGTGAACCATAAGCGTAGCTGAACAAAAATCCCACCGCGATAATCAACACGAAAAACACGGTCATCAATAACCAAGTCTTTCTGATATTACTATCGTGCTGGGTGTATAAAGTCATTATGGAAAGTAAGGAGAACTGATGCTGGACCCAGTAGCGGAGGGGGTCCCTTTGGGGGAACCGACGGGACTGGTTCCCCGGGTCTGGGGCCACGCATCAGTTCTCCTTACTGACTAGAACTTAACTTCGGGGAGTTCGGCTTCGTGAGCGGAACCGAGCTGGAACAATTCTTCACGAGTGAAACCGAGAGTGGAAGCGATCATGTTGGTCGGAAAGACTTCAAGTTTGGTGTTGAAGTCCATGACGTTCGTATTGTAGAAGCGTCGAGCCGCTTGAATCTTGTCTTCGGTATCGGTCAGTTCGTCCTGAAGCTTGGCAAAGTTTTCGTTGGCTTTAAGGGTCGGGTAAGCTTCCGAAAGAGCGAAGAGTTTGCCCAACGCGCCTGTGAGCATATTTTCGGCTTGGCCTTTTTGGGCCATACTGCCGGCGGCGACAGCTTCGGTGCGAGCTTTGGTCACCGCTTCCAAAACACCCGCTTCATGAGCGACATAACCTTTCACCGTTTCCACAAGATTTGGAATCAAATCGTGTCGGCGACGGAGCTGGACATTGATATCCGACCAGGCTTCCTTGACCCGATTTCTGGTTCGAACCAGACTATTGAACGCACCAACGACCCAGAGAACCAAGACTACGATGATTGCCAAAATGATATATGTAGGCATGTATTTGAGAGTTATTTTATTGAGCTAAAGGTACAATAAATAAGGATAATTTTCAATACTAAAACCGGCCGCTTTCAGCGGCCGGTTTTGACTAGTAATCCATTCCGCCCATCGGCGGTGGGGTTTCTTTTTTCTCTTCGGGAATATCCGTAACTATTGCTTCGGTCGTGAGAATCATGGAGGCAACGGAAACGGCATTGAGCAAAGCGGTTTTTACGACTTTCAATGGATCAATGATACCGGCTTTAATCATTTCGACGTATTCGCTGGTTGAAGCATCGAAACCCTGACCGGTCGGCAAGCCGTAAACATAACGGGCAACATCATTTGAGTCTTTGCCCGCATTCTCGGCAATGGCGCGAAGCGGCCGTTCCAGAATAGTCTTGATGAGCATGACACCTTTGGCTTCATCGCCTACTTCCGGAATCTTGCCGGCCGCTTTGACGGTCAATTCTTTGGAAGCTTCAAACAAAGCGACGCCTCCGCCGGCAACAATGCCCTCTTCCAAGGCGGCGCGAGTGGCGTTGACAGCATCTTCAATGCGGAATTTCTTTTCCTTTAATTCGGTTTCGGTCAGAGCGCCGACTTTAATCACGGCCACTCCGCCGGCCAGTTTAGCTAATCGTTCTTGGAATTTTTCTTTATCAAATCCGGAAGTAGAAATGGCGATTTGATTCTTAAGCTGGGCCACGCGCTTATCAATATCGTCTTTCTTGCCTTTCCCGCCGACAATGGTCGTTTTTTCTTTGGTGGCCACAACACGTCTAGCCCGTCCAAGCATTTCCAGTTTGACAGATTCCAGTTTCATCCCTTTTTCTTCGCTGACAACCTGACCGCCAGTAATAACAGCGATATCTTCAAGCATTTCTTTTTTGCGATCGCCAAAGCCTGGCGCTTTAATGGCCAGCGTGGAGAAAGTCCCTCGGAGCTTGTTGAGGACCAAAGTAGTAAGCGCTTCATTATCAACATCATCGGCGATAATGACGAGCTGGCGTTTGCCGGCTTGAGAAATCTTCTCCAGCAACGGTACGATATCTTGAACCGAAGAAATCTTGCGGTCGGTAATCAAAATGTGTGAATCATCATACGAAGCATCCATGCGTTCGGTATTGGTGGCCATATAAGCCGAAATGTAACCGCGGTCAATTTGCAAACCTTCGACAAATTCAGTCGCCATTTCAGTAGTTTGGGATTCTTCAACTGTGACCACGCCATTTTTACCGACTTTATTGAATACTTCAGCAATCAAGTCGCCAATGACAGAATCGTTCGCGGCAATGGAAGCCACTTCCTTAAGATTGATTTTGGTAACTTTTTGAGCCCGCTTTTCTAAAAATTCAACCACCCAATTAACGGCTCGGTCCATCCCCTTTTTAAGCACTAGCGGATTGGCGCCGGCATTCACGGCCGAAAATCCTTCGGCCACGATAGCTTGGGCCAGGACAGTGGCGGTGGTGGTGCCGTCGCCGGCAATATCATTGGTTTTGGAAGCTACTTCTCGAATTAAGTTCGCGCCGATATTTTCAAACTTATCTTTAAGCTCAATCTCTTTGGCCACAGTCACGCCGTCTTTAGTGATGACTGGCGAACCATAACCTTTATCCAAAATGACATTGCGTCCTTTGGGGCCGAGCGTCACTTTGACAGCATTGGCAATCTTATCCACGCCTCTTTTCAACGACTCACGGGCTTCCTGTTTATATAGAATTTGTTTGGCCATTTTTTTGTAAATTTAAAATTAATAATTGTAAATTGCGCGATTATTGGATAATCGCGAGTATGTCTTCCTGGCTGGCAATTAAGTATTCTTTATCGTTTATTTTAACTTCCCGCGGGCCGTACTTGGTAAAAATAACCACGTCGCCTTTTTTGATTTCCATTGGTATCCGCTTGCCATTATTATCCATCTTGCCCGGTCCGACCGAGATTACCTTACCCTTTTCTGATTTATCTTTTTCCATTGTCTCGGGCAGAAGAATCCCGCCTTTTTTCTTCTCTGCTTTAACCGCTTCGAGCAGAACATGGTCTGAAGTTGGTTTAATCATGGTTGTTTAAATACCTTATTTTTATGGCTTATTCTAATCAAACTGCACTAAATTGTCAACGTCTTCACGGTAACAAAAAGCCGGACGCGCGCGAAGCGCATCCGGCACCGAGAACCGGCAAGAACCTAACTTGCGAGCAGAGCCGCCGGGTTGAGGCCGTTCCAGTCGCGGCCGAGCCAGTGGTAGTACCGGCGCCATTTACCACCGTCGAAGCACAAGTCGCGAACGTATAGGTCATCAACGTCCGAGCGAAAGTAGATGGTTCCCCAGAAGTAGATGTAGAGGGTATTGTCATAGGCGTCTTTCCTCCAATTCCCGGGAATAAGGTGGGGATTCTCGTAGAGGGCATCGAGGATATTCGCGTTGAGTACAACCTTCTTGGTGACTTCATCACGCAACTCGTAGCCCTTGACCTCCTTGCCGTTCAGCTGACGATTGGAGAGATAGAGCTCCACCTTGCGCCCACCGACGTACAGGCCGTCGACACGTTTCTCGACTTCAAACCAGCCGCGACCCTCGTGTTTCTCGACGACTGCGCCGGCGAACGGCAACGTCGGTGAAAAGTCAAGGTTGACCGAGATGACAGTGTCGCTGACTTTTTTCCAGAGCGGGTCGGGCTTCGGAACTTCGGCTGGCTTGACGACGGGCTTGAGGCTGGACTTCTCGACAAGAACCAGTTCACCTGACAGGAAGCGATCGATATTCGTTTCGCCGCCCATCTTGTTGACGAGATCCTGGATTGTGTCAACTGGACTCCAATGAGCCATGATTCTCTCCTCACCGCACTACGCGGGAATTTGCCGCACTACGCGGCACTTCCACCTAACTAGACCGACAGAATTGACGGCCATAGCGATAAGGCACCGGATCAGTTCAGAAACTTATCACTATGGCCGTCTTGCAAGTAGATATTTAAAGTACTTTAACTATTCCTAAATATACGCCTTTTTTACCAAAAAGTCAAGTCTGGAAATGTAATCCAAATGAGCGAGACCATTGCCATTTTCTCGCAATCTGCACGAGTAACCTTAAATAGCGAGCGACACCCAAAGCCACAGCTCGAACTTGCGCAGGTCCATTCGCTTTAGCCAATGGACAAACCCTCGAGGCTTGGCGCTTGGCGAGAGGGCGAGCATGTAGATAAAAACCTGCCGCAGGAGCAGGTTTATTATCGGTCGAGTCGGGGCTTTGGGTGGAGCGAACATTGCTCCGAGAGGAAGCCTGCGAGAAAATAGCAATGGTTGAGCCACTATTTTCGCAGACCTGAATCCGGTTCCGGATTCAGAGAAACACAAAGTCGGCGGGCAGTAGAATTGTAACGATCAAGGACAATACGCTCAAACGAGTAAGGATGAAACTCCAGTTCTGTATCCGTATAGATCACTCGTCCGTTCCGGGCATAAGTGGCGGGGTTGGAAGCAATACGTTCCTGCTGAAAATGACGAGCCCGCTTTTCAAGAGTATTGCCGACTGCCCCTTGAAATATAAATTCAACCACTCGGGCGATTCCTTTTAAAAACCGGCTTGGCCGAACGGCCCGCCGAATAGTTTGCTGGTGGGGAGTAAAATTATAGACAAATTTATTGATCCACAGATTTTCGGCAAAAAATTTACCGCCCAAATCTGAACTAATCATCATCGGTGTTAAATGGGCGTAAGTTTGAGCATTGTAAAGACTTTCGTGTTTTATACCTAGTGCGTTGGTAGTCAAATAGTGATTGAAGCAAAATTTATCCGGCGCGGATGCTTCATAGCGTGTCCGCCTGGCGCCAATCAAAGACGAGAGGCCTGATAAAAATAATCGGGCGAGATACAGCCGTTTGGGTTCAACTAAAACCAAGATATCAAAATCGCTTTTAGGGTTTACGGTACCCAGTGCCAGCGAACCACTCACGAACATGCCGCGAATCCAAGGCGCCGCTTGGAGCCAATAAGCGCGTCTCAAACAACGGCGCCATTTTTGAGCCGCTATTTTTTCTGTTTCTAAGCGCGAGGACGCCAACTCCGTCCGGTCCTTCAGAGAATAAAATCCATTTTCTGCCGCAATGGTCTCTCGGATTAGCAATTTTCCGATAGCTTCGTATATATCTTCGAGGGTAATGGATTCCAGGCTGTTTAGATTTGGTTTTAAACGCTGAGGGTT
>CAIKUK010000001.1 GCA_903830625.1 Candidatus Yanofskyibacteriota bacterium | reverse complement strand
GAGACAGATTTAAAAAAAGAGTTGGCCAAGAATCATGTTATCCTTCTGCCTATCAACGCCCGACTTTTAGGCAACCCCGCCTATGCCGAATCGGGACCAACCTATCATATGATTGTTGTCCGAGGCTATAACGCTTCCGAATTTATCGTTAATGATCCCGGCACCGAACAGGGCAACGGCATGGTTTACTCATTTGAGACACTGAAAAAATCTGCGGCCGACTGGAATAATTCGGCAAAAATTATGGACCCCACTATCAAGATCGCTCTTATCCTTTCCAAGTAATTTATTTTTGTTCCGCTACTCGTTTTAAAAAATCTATTTACATTCACTGGTCGGCGCCGGAACACTAGGATTCCCGTGTTTTACCCATTGCCCGTTATCACAAACCCAATCGTCTTCCCCGCTTAAAAGCCTCACGCTTAAAACGAAAAGGATAATAATGGCGATGATGATAAAAAATCTTTTCATTTTATTTGTTTAGATAAATAATATTAAAACTTATGGAGAAATCTCGATAAGTTGGTCGCCAACAATTTTAAGATATTTTGAAACTCCGACTGAAGGCTCGGCAGATAATGGTTCATTTGGTTTTCGGTCGGCATAATTCACAATGATTTGGCTATTTCGAAACTCGGTGGTTTGGGGAGCAATACGGTCGCCCAAGAAAACGCCGTTCGTGCCTTTGTAACCATCGGCGGTTTTGAGAGCCGCGACGACATAGAAAAAGGCGCCGGTGCCTCCCCCGCTCTGAACCATAAGAAAGGCCACGTCTTCTGTACCATCATTGTTAAAATCACCCCTGACCTCGTTTCCGAAATATTCGGTCGTTACTATTTCAACCGCATCGGGAGCCGCGTTCATTTCTGACAGACCATTTTTAAATTGAATGGTTTGGCCATCTATGTTGTAGGAAATATTCTTATAATCGCCGGTAGAGGTGGGGCTGCTATTAACAACTTCCGGCGATGGTTTTTGAGACCAATAAAAAATTCCTCCAATAACAGCCAGTATGACTACAACCGCAATAATAAGTTTTTTCATAATATTTAATTAATATTTTAATTTATAGGCTTTTTTCGCGCCTGGCGGAATATCTTTGATTAATTCAAATTTGTGCTTGTCTACTTTTTGTAAATTTTCTTTCACCGATTCAGTCACTAATATTTCTCCGGTTTTAGCGATATCTTCGCCCAGCTTAGAAGCGGCATTAACTTCCGGACCAAAAACATCTTCGTCTCCGATTCTAAGCATTTTACCATAACCTAAACCGACGCAAAGCAAAACTTTTTCTTCTGCGCTTTTGGTTTTGTTGTATTTGATAAGCGCTTTTTGCATCTCAATGGAAGAATGAACCGCTTTGGTAATGTTCCTGAAGATAACCAGATAACTGTCGCCTTCTATTTTTAAAAGAATGCCGTCATTGTTTTCCAATATTGGTATCAATAACCTCTGGGATTCGTATATAGTCTGGAGAAAGTGAATTATACCAAACTTGGCAACATTCCTGGAAAATCCGGATAAGTCCGTAAACATCACGCACCATTCTTCGCCGAATAAGTCCCAGATTCTTTTATCTATCATCTCCTTATCCGCGCGCGGGGCCAGCCTTTCTTTGATAAGCTTCTCCAGCCTGTCTTCCGAAGCCGAGGTTAATATTGTCTTTTTATATGACATGTTTTAGGTTTTGTTCTTATAAAAACATCATAGCCTTTTATTTGATAAAATCAACTTCTGCCACAAAAATAAATGTTTGACTTTATGTAAAAAATACAATACAATAACAGGACTAAAAACCATGGAAAACATCAAAATTTATACAACCAAAGCTATTAGCTGGATAAAGGGACACAAGACAATTTTCACCTTGGGCGTTGTCATTGCCGCAATTGTTGGTTTTTTTATTTTTAAAGGCGGCTCCCCCGCTCTCGCGGAACGGACCACCCGAGCCGCCATTGGCGACGTTGAGCAGGAAGTTAGCGTAACGGGCCGGGTTAATTCCGCCCAGGCGGTTGATTTGGCTTTTGACCGTTCGGGCCGGGTTATCTATGTCGCTGTCCACGCCGGAAGTAAAGTCGTTTCGGGTCAAACACTGGCCCAGCTTGATTCATCGGAACTTTATGCCCAACGCCAGAGAGAATTGGCGAATATCTCCGCGCAAGAACAAAGATTGAATCAATTGATGGCTACCTCTAATGACAGTGGAGCAACAGGAAATAGTTCTACCATTGATACTCTCTCTAAATCATTAAAAATCGGTATTGATGCCATGACCGATCTGACCAATATTCAATACTCTTACTATAAATTGTACACCATCGATTATAGTGATAATGCCTTCCCGATTGCCGAAGCCAAAGCCAAAGCGTTGAAAGCAATATACGGTATAGATGACCTCGGCCAAAAAACAACGTGGGATTTTATTAATCTTAATGGCGGCCTGAAATATAAAATTAATCAAGCGGAACAAAATCCTTCATTGACTGATTATGACGCCCTTGTTTCAGAGACAAAAAGTATGCTCCTTTTGGTCAAAAACGCTCTGACGGTTATTAATACCAGCATGACCAATGCGAGCGGGACAAGCCCGGCCAATATAGTCAGCGCCGCCCATTTTGCCACCATTAAGACGGATACCGACTTAGTCATCGCTCAAATTTCAAGTCTCACCACCCAAACAAAATCTTTAGTTAACGAGAATTACGATATTAATATCGCCCAACTTCAGGTTGATCAAGCCAAAGCCAGTCTGGCATTAATTGACGCCCAGATAGCTAAAAATACATTGCGGGCTCCTTTTTACGGCACAATTACCAATGTTGATATGGAGCGTGGCCAAATCGCCGGTGCTAGTTCGGTTATATCCATGATTGGCAGCGCCAAATTTGAAGTGGAAGTAAACGTTTCCGAAGCAGACATCGCCAAGATTAAGATTGGCAACCAAGCTATCATTACTCTTGATGCCTATGGCCCGGATAATAAATTTGAAGCTACTGTGGCCCAAATCGATCCGGCCGCCAAAATTATCGAAGGCGTCGCCACCTATCGCGTCACTCTGCAATTCAACAAACAGGATACCAAAATCTTGCCTGGTTTGACGGCAAACATTGATATTAAAACCGACCACAGAAGCAATGTTCTTTACATTTCCAGTCGGGATATTATCGTCAAAAACGGAAAGAAATATGTCCGAGTGCTTGTTCAAAATGATAACACCGACGTTCGTTTCGCTAACTTACAAATAGTCTCCGAAGATAAGACCCAAAAAACTTATGACTTGGAAGTTCAAACCGGACTTAAAGGCTCTGACGGCCGGATTGAAATCCTCTCCAGTGTAAAGGAAGGCGATCTGATTGTTGGAAAATAACATGGCGCTCATCAGTGTAAAGAATCTCTCAAAAATATATGAAACCGACGGTGCAGAAACTGTCGGCCTAAAAAACGTTGACCTAATTATCAACGAGGGAGAATTTGTCGCCATTGTCGGCCCGTCCGGTTCCGGAAAATCTACTTTGCTCCAAGTTTTGGGCTGTTTGGACCGGCCGACATCCGGTGAATATATGCTGGACGGAAAAAATCTTCAGGATTACAACGACAAAGAACTGGCGGAAGTACGCAACAAAAAAATGGGATTTGTTTTTCAACAGTTTAATCTTCTGCCCCGCCAGAGTGTCCTTGAAAACATAAAACTTCCTTTAATCTACGCGGGTATTAACGAGCCGGAACGGACCCGCGTTGCCCAAGAAATGGTGGACTTGGTTGAATTGCAGGACCGGGCCGATTTTTTCACCACCAAACTGTCGGGTGGACAGAAACAGCGCGTGGCCATCGCCCGAGCTCTCGCCAATAACCCGAAGATAATTTTCGCGGATGAGCCGACCGGAAGTTTAGATTCCAAATCAGGCGAAATAATTTTGAATTTCCTTCAGGCCTTAAACGACAAGGGTCATACCATTGTGCTGGTTACTCACGAATCTTACGTCGCCGATTCGGCTAAGCGCATCATTCATATCCGCGATGGCAATATTGAAAAAGACGAACCGGTGATTAACCGGCGAATTATTTCCAAGGAAGGATTCAAGAGATAACTGATTCTTTTTTAAAAACCATGCAATTTAAAGACACGCTGAAAATATCCGTCAAAGGACTCTCCACCCACCGGGGCCGGTCTTTGCTTACGATTTTGGGCATTGTTATCGGTATCACTTCTATTACCCTGGTTAATGCCATCGGCGACAGCGCCAAAAGCATGATTTTGTCCGAAGTTGAAGGCTTGGGTTCAAACAATGTTTTTATCTTGCCCGGCAAACAACCGACTGGTCCGTCCGATTTCGGCGGCAGTATTCTTAATAATTCTTTAACTAACCGCGACCTTGAATCTCTCAATAAAAAATCCAATGTTCCGGACGCGCTGGATGTAGCACCAATCGTTTTCGGCCCAGTGGTCGCCTCACGGGAATCTGAAATTTATTCCACGATGGTTATCGGCACCTCGCCGGAAATTTTTAATATTTACGGTCTGGGCATAGACCAAGGCGAAATGTTTACCGCTGATGACGTCACCCAAGCGTCGGACAATGTCGTCATCGGCAAAAAAGTGGCTGACCAATTATTCGGCCAATCCGATGTCATTGGCGAAAAAATAAAATTCAAAGACAATAATTTTCGAGTTATCGGACTCCTCCAAGAAAAAGGGCAGTCGCCTTTCGTTAATTTTGACGAAGTCATCCTTGCTCCTTATACGACCGCCCAACAGCATGTTTTGGGCTTCCGCTATATTCAACGCATTGCCATTACCGCCACTTCGCCCGAAGCGATTGACGGAATGATTAAAGACATCGAAGCCACTCTTAGGGATAACCACAACATTACCGACCCGAAAGATGATGATTTTTATGTCACGACCATGAAAGATTTGGCCAACAGTGTCAGTACGGTTACAGATATTCTCACTATTTTACTGGGTTCAGTGGCGGGTATTTCGTTAGTGGTTGGCGGCGTGGGCATTATGAATATCATGCTAGTGTCAGTTACGGAACGCACCAGGGAAATAGGATTGCGCAAAGCTTTGGGCGCAACCAACGGCGATATTTTAAAACAGTTCCTGACCGAAGCCGTAATTTTGACCGTTTTGGGAGGAATTACAGGAATTATTTTTGGCGTCGGATTAAGTTATCTGGCTACTGTTGCGGCCAACAGAATTTGGGGGCTTAATTTCCCCTTCACGATTCCTATTTCCGGCATAATTCTCGGCGTGACAGTTTCAACGGCTATTGGGTTTATCTTTGGTATTTATCCGGCCAGACAAGCCTCCAAGAGAAGTCCGATGGATGCTCTCCGATACGAATAAGTAGTGGATCTAAAATTTAGGCGCTCCGCAACTTTTTAAATCTTTCAGTGTTAGCGACTGGCTGGCGCTCGCCCGCTCGGACATAACAGCACACGGCAATGTCAGCGGAGTCGGTCTCTTGCCTTCTCCAAACTCCGCCGTGGTCAGGCCGGCTCTGTGTTCAAAATGGGGCGGGTCAACTTGTTCCAATCCGCAATACTCGCCTATCTTGGCGAGCTTATCAAAATCAATATCATACCCTCGCCATCGATCCACAATATCCACGGCAAAGCCGTAATTATGGAGGCTCAATCCCGGCTCGGCCCAACTGACAATATGCCCATCCACTGTTCGGCCTTGATCATATATAGCCGCTTGTTCGTCTAAATTGCGAAAACTTGAAACCACGCGAAGAGTGTAGCCATAAATAGCCGCCGTCGGTATAAAGCACTCGTTAACTTGGGTTGAAAAGTTCGAATCAATCGCCGTCGGTATAGGAATGACCAGTTTTTCAATTTGTATTTTTCGGGTAACAAAAAAGAAGCCCGTGATGACGCAGATTAAAAAAATGATTCCCTTAATAAAATAACGCCGTAAATACAATGTTTTTCGGAAAACCCAACTGGCTATTTATGAGCTTTCGGGGATAATGTTATCAAATTCTGCCCCACAAAGAAAGTACGGATTATTTGCAATGTTGTTACGGATAGTTATACTGAAAGGGGTCGAATATATTAACCAATAAATAAGCAATTTACCTATGTCAGACGAGAAAAAATGTGAAAAGTGCGACCATGTGCACACCAACGAAGATTGTACCTG
This sequence comes from Candidatus Yanofskyibacteriota bacterium, assembly GCA_903830625.1. Classification (GTDB taxonomy): domain Bacteria; phylum Patescibacteriota; class Minisyncoccia; order 2-02-FULL-40-12; family GWA2-44-9; genus 2-01-FULL-41-21. The sequence goes on along the minus strand of CAIKUK010000001.1, from coordinate 178 downwards.
CACTTGCGGATGTCAAGAAGGAAAGAAGCAAGAATAGGTCATGGCCACGCAATATTAAAAAGTCCGGACGAATTTCGTCCGGACTTTTTAATATTGTTTTTACTTTTCTTTGTTTTTTACCTACATTTTTTTGCTTTTCGGCCAGCCAGCATTTTCGCTTTAATCGCTCGACGCTTCG